>JAOZSO010000113.1:0-9063 GCA_029939655.1 Desulfobacterales bacterium | reverse complement strand
ACTTTAATGGGTGTCTCCTGTATCACGTGGGTGTGCCATTGTTTGATACGGAATCAAGCGCTCCTTTAAGGGCATCAAGTCTCGATCTGTTTTCCGGGCTCAGCTCCCCGTCTGCGGCAGCCACGCGGTTGACGTTCTCGAGTAGCCGCTTTGCCTGCTTTTCCGTGTATACTCCTTTGGGAACGAACATCCCTTTCGGCCCATTCACTGTGAGCGCCCGTAGAACGTTTACCCGTAACCCGTCGCTGAGCCGGGCCTTGTTAAGCACGTGGTCCAGCACCATTGCATAGGTTTCTTTTGAGATGTCCTTATTCGTGTGCGCCATGTCGACCATCGCAAAAGCCAGGTCCCTTTCGAAAGCGACCTCATGGGTGTTGATGTCCCGCCTGCTGTAAACCGCCATCGCCTCTTCCCCCACGATGGTGATGATCCATGTCAACAGGTAACGGAAAGTAATTTCCCTGGCCGACGTATACGCAATTTTCCTGCCCCAGTACCATGGGTTTAAGGCGTTGTAGCTCAGCCACGCACGGGTCCCCACCTTATAGAGGATCTTGTATTTTTTGAACCACTCTATTTTGTTTTTTATTTTCGAATCGTAATAGTCTTTGCCCTGCAGGATTTTCTGGATGTTGATGTCTTTGACGGTGTTGAGAGGAAACTCCCGGACCTTGAGATTGAGACGTGTGACGATCCGCTCGTTTAACCGCAACAGATCGGAAATCGAGGCCTGCAACACCGGGTTGTCGACCACCGGATAATAAATTCCGGCGATCTCCTTTGTGAGATCCGCGGCTAACTCGTAGACTTTTTGGGGGGCAATGGACGTGCTCATGGAAAAATGACGACTCACGGCCCTCACTTCCGATTCGATCCGGTCACACGCTTGTTGGTCCGTGGGAGCGGGAAATTGATTCCGCAGCAACACGATACGTTCGAGCGCGTCTTCACGGCCATTCGTTCCCTGTTTTTCGCTCAATCTTTTTTTGCGCCGCAAACGCAAAAGGACCAGTGCTGTCAAGAGAGCCGATCCGGCAAAGATTAATATGACGATAGTTGCTTCCACGGATAAATATCTCCTCGGTATTTAACAGATTGTACTCATTACCCCACAATAGCCTCAGCGCATTCAACGCAAAGATCAGATTCGGGCACAATCATCAACCTTTCAAATGGAATCGGCTCTTCGCACTCACGGCACAATCCAAAATCAGGGTCATGGACCATCTTCAAGGCACGTTCCATTCTTGACAACGTTTGTTTGGCCTTGTTCAGAGCGGCTTCATTGATGCTTTTGCTGTTTATCGCTTCCATTCGGGTGAGCCGCCCGATGGCATTATCAGGCACTATCGGCTGGATAAGCGTTTGATAAGACTTTATATTTCCCTTTAAGTCCTCAATTCTTTTTTCGATATGATCTTTCAGTTTATCTCTTTTCTCGGTTTCCATAATTCCTCTCATATTAGATACCCGGGCTAACCTCCGGAAAGCTTGACGTTGTATCCGTGTTTCTTGATCTCCTCCAGTACTGTTTGCCGGTGATCTCCCTGAATGATTATAACGCCGTCCTTAACAGTTCCACCAGCACCACAGCGACCCTTTAATGTCTTGGTAAGTTTCTGTAGTTTTTTGCTTTCAAGAGGGACACCGAAGACAACTGTGACCGTTTTACCTTTGCGCCCTTTGATTTCCCGTTGTATCCGGATAGTACCGTCGTTGGGATAGCTTGTTTTCTGCTTATGCGCTTTAACAGCCTTCTTTTTTTTACAAACGCATGCGGAAACCGGCTTGCCGCAAGCAGGGCAGATTCGACCTGTTTCTGTTGAATAAACCAAGCGGTTATCATTCATTGCGATTGACAATCTTTAATTTTCGCCACTCCGATGCATTCTCAAAGGGAACGGTTCCGTCGTCATAATCCCTTAAAAAATAATTCCCTTGGCCATCGGTATAGGCATGGTTGTACATGGGCAGGTATTGCTTCGATCCTGTCGTTGAATCGTAGGTTTCGATTTGTTCGGTGATGACCTTATAAAATTCTTCCTGGATGTCGCTTTTTGTCTGGGCCCGATTCCGGCTGATCTCCCTGTCGATACGTTGCATGTCCTGGATGACCTGGTGATATTGTCGCGCCCGTTGTTGGGCAGCGGCAGCAGCACGTGCAATCCATACTGGATTAAGCCTGAAAGACCGTATGCATATCTCCATAAGCCGCTCATCATGCCCGCGGCGGGATTGGGGTGCTACCCATCCAAAAGTCCCAACCGTGGACCAGATTTGGCCTTGAATATCATAGTTGATACTGTAGATACGACCTGTCATAGGGGTGCCGTTGATCCGACATTCAAAGTTCACATAGCCATAGTCGTAGCGGGTAGCGATTTGCGGGACAAAGGGTTTCAACTCGGGTGCGTGTACGACATTACCGATAATCCTGGGATTTTGAAATTCATTACCTGCCAATTGTCCAAACACGATATATTGGACATATTCTGCCACATTCAAAAAAGGGTATACCCAGCAACCGTTCAACACCTGCCCGATCTGGGGTTGCAATATCCCGCCGCTGGAGCGACTAAATGACTGTGGGTCCTGAAAATAAAAGCGAGGATACCACCCGAAAAACGATTTCCCGTCTGGACTGCTAACACGAAAACGGATGTTGTTTTCCACCAGATCGACAACATTCCACTGGATGCCACTGGAAATCATACCCCCTTCATCCTTCCAGCCCTTGGGTATCAACATGTGAAATGCCTTTTGATGCTTTTCGGTATAAGAAGTGAGAAAAACACCTTTTGAATCGCTTGCCTGAAGCTCCCTGTCTATCAACAGGGTGAATGCCGTCAGAAAGATGAGAATATAAATTGAACTCGCTTTCCGATTTTTGCAAATGCGCATACGGTCCTCCCATGGCGTTTGGCCTCCAAATAACCATGAAGCACTTATCTGCTTTCATTAATCATGCTTTTGTGCAAATGTCCCTAAGATCACCGTCGCCAGTGAATTAAATCCGAGTTTGCCGATTCTGTCAGAATGCTCAGATTTTCTTTGGAGTTAAAAAGTTTTTCACACAACTCGCATTTTCTATATTGAACAATTTCACGGGCCTTGAATCCTAAATAGGAAGCCATGTTTGTAAGCCCCATAGTCCTAATAAGATGGTATAATATATGTGTTTCCCCTTTCCGAAACAACGTGTCGATGCTATTATTGTGAAGGTTTCCAAGATATAAAAAGTCTGTTTTTGAAAAACGATTGGCCGCGTCACAACAGGCATACATATCCAGTTCCGGAGAAAGGTAGGGATTCATTGTACACACATTGGGTTGATAATCCGTAAATATCCGTTGGCGATGAAATTCACCTGCACGGCCGAAATAAATAACCGGTTCCGGAAAATATTTTAAGTGATGGTGTCGCAGAAACTGTTCAAACGAATCATCCTTTTCGGAAAAATCAGTGACAAAAGAGATAAAATAATCAAGTCCTTTTTTTTGACAGCTTAATGCCGCGCGAAGGATATTGTCACGGTTAATATGTTGCTGGTGCCAGCGGCTGAAACTGAGTCGTAATTGTGACAAACCATGCGACATCACTTCTGAAACAACACGATCTGAATGTTCCTGTGTCTTGGCCCAGAATCCGTTGGTAACAACTCTTGAATAGATCCCATTTTCCCGGCAGAGCTGAATCAATCTGCAGATATCGTCAAAGAACAAAAGCGGTTCACCTGCTGTAAAGCTGATGCCCGTGACATGAGAACGGGCCATCTCCCGAAGAATCTTTTTTGCACGGTCAAAGTCCATTTTTGCTATTGCGGGCGACGCATCCGCGGCAACACAATGACCACACCTGATGTTACATTGAGTTGAATATCCAAATGCAATTTGTCTAACTGGGTTCATTTCAATATGCGTCCTTCCAAAATCATTTCCGTTTTCACCTCTAAGGAGCAAGGATATACGTGACCCCTTTTGCATATCTCTCAGACCCGGGATTTTTTCAGCATTCGACTCCCAGTGAATATACCCAGAAATCCCCCTAATACCATCGATAACCGGCCTATATAATCGCCATGTCGAGCAAAAAAAGTTTGTCCATCGTGAAGATGTATTTTCCCTTTTAGGGTCGTTTTTTTCCACCAGGGGGTCCTGGCGACAACCTTGCCTTGGGCATTAATAATAGCAGATATGCCTGTATTGGCAACACGTACAAAATCTCGCCGGTTTTCGATGGCACGTATCGGGCTGAAATTGAAGTGATGTTGATAGCCCGGCGTATTTTTCCACCATCCATCGTTGGTGATCATGCAGATAAAGCCCTTTTCTTCCGGCAGATTTCGAGAGCAGTAGGGGCCAAATATGGATTCAAAACAAACAATCGGCAATATGGTAATGGAAGCATCAGGCGATACAAAGGTATTGCTCTCCTGACGTGGGCTGTAAGTGCCGGTATATCCGCCAAGCTCCAGGGAGTATTTCCCCAGAAAGCCCAGATACTGCACAAAGGGCATGCGCTCGAACAGCGGCACTAACTTGGTTTTATGGTAAAACTGGGGTGTAGACGAGGAACCCTTTGGTAGAAAAAGCGCCGTATTGAAGGGCTCGTAGTAAAAGTTTTTCTCGCGATTGAAACGACTCCCCGGAGGGATGTCTTCATTGTCGAGTTTCTGGTAGCTGTGCACACCCAGGAGAATATTCAGCCTGGGGTATTTTTCCCGGAACGCCAGCAAATCCCGGTAGTAGATCGATGCGGATGGATCTTTCTCGTCGATTTGTTCTAGAATAAGGGTTTCAGGGCCAAACAGATACTGGGTGTCACTATCCACAAGCACATCCGCTGTCCTGAAAAATTCTGCCACGTGCTGCGCATGAATTTGCGGGTCAAATTTTTCCGTATAGGGATCCAGATTGGGCTGAATCAGGGCTATGTTTACGGTTTCTCCTTGATCATCAATTTTCTGTAAAAGTAGATATGACCCAACCATGGGAATAAGAAGGAGCGCCAGTACCCCAGCCCCGGATAGAACAATCGAACCCGGGCCTTTTTCCCGATACAGAGAATACAGTCTCAGAAGTGCAAGATTGGTCAGTATGATCCAGAGGGTCCCACCACGAACACCGGTAAACTCGTACCATTGGATGAGTTCCGGTGCTGTGACCAGTGCGTTACCCAGATTGAGCCAGGGCCAGGCCAGGTCCCAGGATAAATGTAAGTGCTCGTACCCTATCCATACAAACAGAAAAGGGAAAAACAACGAAACACCCATGATTGTCCGGATACGACTTGCCAGCCAGAAAACAAGCGCCTGCAGCAGTGCGTTTGCAAGAATGATGAGGATGGCTCCCACCAATTGGACCTGAGTAATCCACCAGGTTCCCAGGATATTCCACAGCAGGAAACTGACAAAGGCGTAGTTGAATACGACGTAGGCATTGGGGTGATGTCGGACATCCTCTTCCAACACCAAAAGTGGCACCCAGGCAAAAAAAACAAGAAAGAACAAAGCTGAATCAGACCAGGGCAGTCCCAACAGCAGGCCGCTGGTTAAAGCCAGAAATAGGTTTTTTTTGATGTTCATAGCAATTTAAGTTTCATTGGTTTCCCCGATTCTTCGTCCTAAGTTGAGCGATTATCGAGGTTGCCGTAGCTACAAGAAAGATGTTGTTCCGCTATAGTGAACTATGCGGTATGGCATCTGACGCCGTAGATGTGGTAAGATCGGCAATCGCTCATCTTAGGTCCCTGTTACATTCGACATTCCCGCCACGGCTGAACCAGCAGGATAAGGCCGGCCGCCGCCAGAAACATCAGACCCAGATAGGAAAAGACCAGGGTGTAATTGCCCTGGGTGAAATCCAGGATATAGCCGGTCAACCATGGGCCAAGTGGTCCGGACACGAAACCGTAAGCAGTAAAAATCAACCCGAAAATGGACCCGAAGTGCGCCATGCCGAAACAATCTCCGGCCAATGGGCCAGAAACCGCAAACAATGTCCCGAATGCAAAGCCGATGACCGCCGCCAGTGCGGCCCATAGCCACAGTTCTGCCAGATGGGGCATGATTAGATAAGCAAAGCCTGCGCCGACAAAGCTTATGGCCATTGTGCGGGACCGCCCTATCCTGTCCGAGAAATAACCGCTGCCGATAACCCGAAAGCCATACTGAAAAAACCCGCCACCAGGCCGCGTCTTTCGGGGTACCAGCGCTGGACCACTGTTAGTCCCGGGATGTAGATGAAGGCCGACGAGGCTCCGGCGGAAAACGCCCAGACATTGACTTCTAGCATGTTTCCGGCCTGACTCAGCCAGATGGCGCTACTGCCGCACATCACTGACCCGATAGCGGCCAACCATCCCGGACTGTATTTTTCCTGCAAGCGCCCACACAGGTACATGAAACAGGTGGCGCCGGTGAGAACAAAAAAGACCGTTCCGCCCACCGCGCCGTCGCCGGCATCGAATGCTTGCTGCCAATGCTGGCGCAGGATGCCGGGGAGGCCGAAAATAAATGCGCCCGGCCAGAAAATAGCGCAGGAACAGGCAATCAGGATAGATGTTCGGGAGTTTTTTGTCGGCATATAGATTAAATATCATGGATCAACGATAAAAATCCACGCTTTTCTATTTTGTTGCTTTTACAGCATGTTGATGAAATAAACTTTCTTAAAATTTGAATCGCTCATCTTAGTTAAGATCTCTTGCCATCCATTTTATCGGGGAGAATACAGACATGGAAATGAAAATGACAGTTGAAGAAGCCAAGAAGCGTGCATTGGAACTCATGTATCGGGGATATCACTGAGGACCTTCCATCCTGCAAGTTATGTGGGAGGCATATGATCTTGGGAATGAAGATTTTCTATGGGCCGGCATCCCATTTCTGGGAGGTATCGGCGGCTATCAGAATGCACCTTGTGGCGTGGTGTCGGCATCGGCCATATGTCTTGGGCTGAGGCACCGCTGTCCGCTGAGCGACAAAGAGCAAGCCAAACAGGCCCGTCATGCAATACGCGCTTTTTCGGCGAAAATTGTCACGGAATTCAATCGGCATTTCGGAGACATTACCTGCCAGGGGCTTATCGGAATGGACTTTTCCAAACCCGGTGAATACCAGAAGTTTCTGGAATCGGGCATCTGGAAGGACAAATGCGAAAAGTACGTCGAGTTCATGATAGACAGGCTTTATGATCTTGAAGACGACAAAGGCCTGTTTGTGCAGGCATCGTAACGCCCTGAATGGCACCACAGCGGCGTTTCGATGTTTCGACCTTCGAGAACCATATGTCCAATTAGTCAAGGATGTTCCCAAGGCTTATGGGTCCTTTACAGATTTTCCTATAGGTGGTAGGTGTTACCATTTCTATTTCTATAAACGTTTTCATCCATCATATCGGATCAGGTCTTTACAATGAAAAAGGAAACGATCAGCGCCATCGTGCTGCTGCTACTGGTAGTCTTTTTCTCGGTTCTCTTTTTATCGATGATCCGTAGCTTTCTAATGGTGATTTTCCTGTCCGCAATCTTTTCGGCATTGGCCAAGCCTTTATACAGGAAGTTTGTCAAATGGTTCAAAGGCCGGCGCAGCCTCGCGTCCATCACCACCCTCCTGCTGATCGTGGTTGTCATCCTGCTCCCCCTGGGCGGGCTGCTCAGTATCGTCACGGGCCAGGCCATAAAGGTGGCCGAGAACACCAAGCCCTGGGTGGAAAAACAGATTGCACAGCCCGATGCGATCCTGCGTGCAATCAAGAGCCTGCCGCTGGTGGAGCATATCGCACCCTACCGGGATATAGTTTTCCAAAAGGCCGGGCAAGCCGTCGGCAGTATAAGCAAGTTGTTGCTCAGTCGCTTTTCGTCCCTGGCATTCGGCACGATCAACTTTTTATTCATGTTTTTTGTTTTCCTGTACACCATGTTCTTTTTTCTGATGGACGGCGAGCGGCTGGTGGATAAAATACTCTATTACCTGCCCCTGAAGAATCACGACGAACAGCAGCTGCTTAAGCGGTTCACGTCGGTTTCGCGGGCCACGCTTAAGGGAACCGCCGTAATCGGCGTTTTGCAGGGAGGGCTTTCGGGTCTTGCCTTTTGGGTTGTAGGTATCCCCAGCGCCATGTTCTGGGGTACTGTCATGACTGTATTGTCCGTCATCCCCGGTATTGGAACTGCTCTTGTATGGATTCCGGCCGCCATCACCCTGGCCGGCGCAGGCCACTACTATAAAGCGGCGGGATTGACGGTTTTCTGCGCGCTGGTCGTGGGCAGCCTGGACAATTTTCTGCGGCCCGCACTGGTGGGCAAAGACACCCAGATGCACGATCTGATGATCTTTTTCGGCACCATGGGCGGGATCTTCATGTTCGGTATTCCGGGGATCATTATCGGGCCGCTGATCGCCGCGCTGTTCATCACTATCTGGGATATCTACGGTGTCGCGTTCAAGGATGTGCTCCCGTAAGCGTCGCTCACCAAAGCCCTTAGCAAGAATAACACCGGCAACTATTAAAGTACACTTTCCCCAGACAGAATTTCTTTCACCCGGCCGACAATACCGCTTGTCAGGCGAACCTTAATGCCATGCGGATGCGTGGAAGACCTGGTAAGAATATCCTTCACAATCCCGTCCGTCAGTTTCCCGGTGCGCTGATCCTGCTTCTGGACAATCTGAACCCGGATTCCCACGTTAATATCCGATCGATTTCTGCCGCTCATCTTTAACTCCTGCATGTGTAGATACCCGGGTCCAGAGGGGCCGGCACTGATTCAACCCTATAAGGGATTAATATTATGCACATTCAACGTGTGATAAATTCTAAATCCGAATATCGAAATACGAAACAAATCCAAATATCGAATGCTCAAATGATTTAAACACAGCTTGAACTTGTATCTCCAAGGTTTTGTTTTGATCATTCGGTATTGCCCTTCGACCTTGCTCAGGGCGGTGAGCCTGTCGAACCGTTTAGGATTTCGAATTTCGTGCTTCGGATTTAAGGAACTACCGACATCGGCATAGCCAAATATCTCTGACCTGGCCCAAAGGACCAGGTTTTAAAT
>JAOZSO010000112.1:0-9101 GCA_029939655.1 Desulfobacterales bacterium | reverse complement strand
GGCAATGTGAACTGGCTGAATTTCATGAATATTACCTGGCTATCCATTCCCAAGGAGGAGTACATTCCGGCTGCAGAGGATCTTTGTGCCGGTTATTTGGAAAAATGGGAAAAGGATTAGATGATAAAGGCCTTCCTTTTTGATTTTGGTCAAACCCTGGTGGACTCAGCCGATGCTTTTCGCGCAGCTGAAAAAGAAGCCAAAGAGAGACTTTTTTCTCATTTAACCACGGATCCGGGTGGGCTTTCGTGGGATGTTTTTTTGCCCCGTTATCGCAGCATCCGGAAAGAATTTCATCAGAAATCCGATTTTTCCAGACAGGCCATCTGGCACGCTGTTTATGAGGCCTTTAATCACAGACCCGATCCAAACTGCTTTGAAAAGTGGGAGAATGAATACTGGATGAATGTTGGAGCTAGAACAAATCCATTTCCTGAAACAACGGCAGTGCTTGAAAAACTCTCACATCGGTTTCAATTAGCTCTGGTAACCAACACCCAGGGTCAGAAAAACACCGGCAATCACCGCCTGGCCCTGTTTCCCCAACTCGAAAGGTTTTTTCAGGTCATTGTTGTGGCGGGGGAATCCGGCATCCCCACAAAACCGGATAAAGAGCCCTTCCGACTGTGCCTGGAACAATTGAATATTCTGCCCCTTGAGGCTGTGTTTGTGGGTGATGACTGGCGCATCGATATGTGCGGTGCCAAAAATGCGGGGATCCAGCCTGTATGGCTTCAGCATCATTCGGTAAAGCGGAATTGGCCGGTGGTTGAAACAGATATTCCTGTCATTTCACGGTTAGATGAGTTGTTTAACCTTCTAGATAATCATCTATGTGAGTAAAGCGAAAACATGGAAGAGTCTTTGCATATAATGGATTTTCTTTGTGCAGGGAAATTTGAATCTGCATGGGATATGATAAAGAAGAATGATATCTCGATAGATGACTTGGATTATCAAGAAGCTTTCCAGGATTTAGAAAGAGATCTTCATTTAGCAAGGACCAAGGGAGACATCCGGACTGCCAATCGACTAAAGCGACGTCTTCAATCGTTGACAGTGTTTCGGACAGTTGGCTTTATACCGGAGAAAATGATGTCTCCGGTGGATCTGCACGAAGGGTATCACGGCAAGATATTAATGGTTCGAATTGTCGGCGGCGGGGCCAACGGTCTTGTCGGTCTTCGTTCCGGTGATGACTGGCATCGTGAAATCCTCCGGAACACCCAGGAGGAAATTCAAGATCTGGGTTTTGACAATTCCCAGGTGATGCCGATGGGTGGTGCATGGGTTCGATTTGATCCGGGCGATACCATTCGGGTATATGGAAGCAGTGACGAATTCGGGGGTTGTGACAAAAATATCGCAGCCGATCTGTTGAATAGCGTATTCCCCAACAAGAAGATTCTGATCCGCCATTCGCAAGGATGCCGGGTTAAGGTATTTGCCGGGAATATTCGTTTGCCCAACGATCAACCTGGTCGATAAAGTCTTGAAGCGTATCGGAAATAAATTTTTCTTTGTGATGAACCAGGTAAAATTTTCTCTTTATCGACAGGTCCGGTACAGGAATAGCTATTAATCGACCGGTTTGAATTTCTTCATCGGCAACTTTCCGGCTTATCAAGGCAATTCCCAGGCCGCTTTCAACGGCCAGTTTAATAGCCCTGTTGCTCGATAGCTCTAAAGAGGAGGTCACGGCGATTTCATTTTTCTCAATAAACTTATTAAAAACCTTATGCGGAGTCGATTTTTTTTCATGGACGATCATGGGATTACCTTCCAGATCCTTAGGCTTAAATTGCTCGCGCCGGCAAATGGGATGATCCGGGGGTAAAATGAAGACAAGCTGATCTTCGAGTATCTCGCGGATGCGTACTTTTTCATGTTCGATTGGATAGGAGATAAATCCGATGTCGCACTCTAAATCGGTAATATTTTTTACCACATGCTCAGTTGGGAGGATATTCACCGATATATTTATCAATGGATGTGCTTTGCTGAAAGGGTTCATAATGGATGGGAGGTAATATGCGCCGAAACTTTCGCTGGCTTGAATGCGAATTCGTCCCTTTTTGCGCTGCTTGAACTCGCGAATATTTTCTTCGGCGTGCTTTTCCAGCTCGAATATCTTTTCGGCAATTTTATAAAGTGCCTCACCAGCATTGGTTAAAACCATTTTTTTTCCGAAATGATCCATCAACCGGATGTCGTAATGCTCCTGCAATCGTTGAATGCCTTTGGTAACTGCCGGTTGGGTAATGAAGAGGTCTTCTGCAGCTTTGCTCAGGTTTCCTCGTTTCGCAGCCATATAAAAAATTTTCAGTTGATTGAGGTTCATATAAAATAACCTGGGGTTATAAATAAAATGATTAAATTGACCTTAGCAGATGTATATTCCTAAATCATCCTTATCTACAAGTAATATTTGTCGATATATTATAAGGGTTGTCAGAAATATGTTTCGAATAAGTCTCTTGGAAACCCCTTTTAATGCAATCGGAACGGTATTTTGACAACGGCTATAAATCACATAGCAAATTTAGAGGAGAAAAATTATGCAGGATCAAGCACAGGTCGTCATCATCGGCGGCGGGGTTTTCGGAACCAGTGTGGCCTACCATCTTGCCAAAGCCGGTTGTACTGACGTTGTTCTACTGGAAAAAGGTGAACTAACCAGCGGCACAACTTTTCATTCCGTGGGTCTGGTTTCCCAGTTCCGTACATCACCGGCCCTAATGAAAGTGATGAATTACACCATCAATCTCTACAATGAGCTGGCCAAAGGGGAGGGTGGCGATTCCCTGGGCTGGCACACGGTGGGAAGTTTAAGACTGGCCAGCAGCAAAGACCGTTTGAAAGCCTTGCAAAGGGAAGTCAGTCGGGCCAATGCCATCGGACTGACAGCAGGTATCATATCGCCCAAAGAAGTTATGGAAAGATGTCCCCAGTTGAACGATGATGATCTTTACGGTGCTGTTTACGTTCCGGATGACGGGCACATCGACCCCAGCGGGATTACATACGAATTTGCACGGCAAGCCAGAAAAATGGGTGTTGAAATCAATACCAACGTGCTTGTTACCGGAATAGAGCTTTCTTCGGCAGGGGAGGTAACCGAAGTCATAACAGACCAAGGCAATATCAAGACCGAATGTGTGGTCAATGCTGCCGGCCAGTGGGCACCGCGCATCGGCGAGATGGTGGGTGTTCACATCCCCATCGTTTCGATGATGAACCAGTATCTGACCACCAAACCCATCGAGGGTCATGAATTGCCGAGACAAACACCGGTGATCCGAGACCCGGACAGACTGTTCTACTGCCGGGAAGACGTGGGTTCCTACCTGGTGGGGGGATTTGAAACCAATCCAAAACCCTGGTCTACCGATGGTGTTTCCTGGGAATTTAACCAGGAACTGCTGCCGGGGGAATGGGAGATATTTGAAGGTATCATGGAAGGCGCCATGAAGCGGATCCCTATACTGAACCAGGCCGAAGCAATCGAACTTATCAACGGTCCGGATGCGTTTACACCGGATGGGTTTTATGCCATGGGACCGGTACCCGGGCTCAAGGGTTTTTATGTTGCAGCGGGGGGTTCTGACAACGGTATTGCCGGCGGGGGTGGTGTGGGTATGCTCATGGCGGAATGGATACTGGAAGGGGAGACGTCCATCGATACCCATGAAATGAATATACGCCGTTTCGGGCCACACCTGACAGACAAAACCTTTCGTGTTGAACAATGCCGTGAAGTGATCCGATACTATTATCACCTGCGTTATCCCAATGATGAGAATGAATGGGGGCGGCCCTTGCGTACCAGCCCGCTTTATGAACGCCTGAAGACAACAGGTGCTGTTTTTGGTTTGAAGAATGGTTGGGAACGGGTCAATTATTTTGATACCGGCAAGCCCTGGCGACAGGCTGGTGCTGATCAGAAAAACTGGGGTTGGGATCGACCGCCTTACTTTGACCAGGTGGGCAGCGAGGTAAAAGCTGCCCGTGAGCGGGTTGCCCTTTTCGATATGACTTCTTTTGGTAAGCTTCGAATACAGGGTTCCGGAGCCCTGGCTTTGCTCCAGGAACTGGCCGCCAATGATATAGACAAGCCGGTGGGCAGTGTTACCTACACCCAGTTCCTCAATCCTAAAGGTGGGATTGAAAGCGATGTGACTGTCACACGTCTGAAAAAGGACCAGTTCAGACTCATTTCCGGAACCTCTTTTGTGTCCAACGATATGGGTTGGATTCAGCTGCACATGCCGGACGATGGCAGCGTGCTGATTGAAGATGAGACCGAAAGTCATGTTTGTCTGGGGTTATGGGGCCCGGCATCACGCCAGGTATTGGGGGGCATCTGCGACAGTGACCTGTCCAATACGGCTTTCCCATACATGACAGCCCAATCGATTGAGATAAACCATATCAGCGTATGGGCCCAACGCGTTAGTTATGTTGGAGAGCTTGGCTGGGAACTTTATATATCACCTGATAAGGCCTTGAGCGTGTGGGATGCCTTGATGACGGCCGGTGTTGCGTTTGGTATTCAACCGGCTGGTTACAAAGCCTTGGATGTCCTGCGGATAGAAAAGGGATATTTATACTGGAGCGGTGATATTACTCCGGTTGATACGCCCCTGGAGGCCGGCTTGGGATCCTTCGTGCGTATGAGCAAACCAAACTTCGTGGGCAGGGAGGCCCTGGAAAAAAGAAAACAGCACGGCCTGGGTACCAGACTGATGGGTCTTACCATGGATGCCGGTGGCAATCTGTACGGGGGCGAATCCGTATATGCCGACGGCAAGGTCATCGACCGGATACGTTCGGGCAATTACGGTTATACCATCGGCCAGGATATTGGTCTGGTATACCTGCCCCTTGAACTGGCAACCGAGGGTCGTGAAATGGAAGTACAGGTGATGGACAAACGTGTGAAAGCAAAGGTTGCAGAATTGCCGCTGGTGGATAAAAAAGGAGAAAAATTAAGAGCATAATCGGGAATATATTAACCCGGCGACTAAATAACCAACCCCGTCATACGAATTTATTTCGATATTCGATATTTCAGCTTCCTTCAAGGGGGGTCTTGAGCTCACCTTTTCCACGGGTGGAGATTCAGCTGGGAGTTCTAATTTATGCCGGCTAAAACAAGTCCGAAAAAAATAGTTGCAATGCCAATTATTTTTGGTAAGTAACGTGTCTCCTTGAGAAGTGCCATGCCGAGTATGGCACCCAATGGAATACTGAGCTGGCGAAATGCGGCCACATAACTGATGTTGGACACATAGTTCATGGCAACCAGAACAATCCCGTATGTAAAATAGATCCCGATGCCGGTAAGGGCTGCCGAGCCTTTATTGGATTTTAGAATTGTTGATATGCCTTGTCGTTCTTTCCGGTTTACGACCACGAACAGAGCCTGCCAGATCGAACTGCTGATCCCCTCCAAAACCATATACAGAAGGGTCCCCTCAACCGGACTCATCGGTTTGCCGGGGAGCTCTCTCAGGAAACGCAAAGCCCTATCATCAGCAATTGTATAGCCTGTAACCCCAAGGGCAGCAAGAACAGCCAACATACAGCAAAGATTATTGTAATTATGGAAATGGAAGTCGGCAAATGTTTTCAATGGCAGAATAATGCAGCCGGAGACGACAAGAATTATACCGACGAAAAACCATCCTCCCGTAGGTTGGCCTGTATTCAATATGAGCGTTAGCAGGAATACCAATATAACAGGTAAGGAGCGTGTCAGAGGATAAGCGATCGAAATGTCTCCAGCACGATATGCCCCGGCCAGCATTCCCATATAGGACGCCAGAAAAAAGCCGGACATAACGACGATGAACCATACCGATGCTGGAACGAAATGTAAAAAGCTTGTGTAATAAAAAAGAATCGGCAAAATACAGATTACGCCGATAACATTCGCCACCAGATAGAATGCCTGGGTCGGATGCTCCTTTTTGCTGATAAAGTTCCAGCCGGCGTGGGTAAAGGCGGAGATTATAAGTAGAACGGTGGCAATTGTTGTCATAGAATTGAATCAGTACCGGGCCCTTTAGAACCTGGTATCTGCTTTCTAACTAAGTTGAAACGCTCATCTTAGTTATTTTCTATCTCACCTATACAGATGTCAATAATGTCCAGGGCGTTGTCCATTTCTTTGCGTGTAATGATCAGTGCCGGGGTGAGGGTGAGAATGTTTCCCATGGTGAGTTTGAAGCTAAGTCCCTTTGAAAGGGCTGTATACATGACTGCTTCGGCTTCATCTGAGGCCCGTTCGCGGGTCTGCCGGTCTTTAACCAGTTCGATTCCCAAAAATAACCCAAGACCTCGGACATCGCCGATCAAGGGATGGCGCTCCTGCATTTTATGCAGACGTTCAAGGGCGTGTTGCCCAAGTTTCCGCGCATGCGCCACGAGGTTGTGTTTTTCGATGTAATGGATAGTGGCCAGTGCTGCCGCGCAGCCGACGGGGCTTTTTTCATGGGTGTAATGGCCCATTGCCCGTTCCCCGGCAACATCCAGCGTCTCTTTGGCGATCATGGCAGCCAGGGGAAATACCCCTCCGCCCAAGCCTTTGCCGATGACAACAATGTCCGGAATGACGCCGAAATGTTCGAAGGTGAACATTTTACCCGTGCGACCAAGTGAATGCGGGATTTCATCAAAAATCAACAAGGCACCGTGGCGGTCGCAAGCATGGCGGATTTTTTGCCAGTACTCGGGCCTGGGGATATAGGGGGTACTGCGGATGGGTTCTGAAATAACTGCGGCAATGTCGCCTTCTTTTTCCAGGATGTATTCAACATAATTGGCACAGGTTAAATCACACCCCCCGCGATCCGAGCAGCCAAAAACACAACGGTATGCATCCGGTGGCGGTACATGCTCGGTTCCCGGAAGCAGCGGGCCCATGTCCTGTCGGAAAATAGCCTCACCGCCGATGGAAATAGTGTCCAGAGTGGCGCCGTGAAAAGAATCCCACATGGAGATCGTTTTATGCCGCCCGGTTGCGACTCTGGCCAGCTTTATTGCCATTCCGATGGCTTCAGCCCCACCAGGACAGAATAAGGACTTGTTAAGATTGCCGGGAGCGATATCGGCTATCTTTTTGGCCAGATCAACGGCTACCCGGTTGGTATAACGGCGTGTGCAAAACGAAAGCTCATCCAGTTGGTTTTTAATGGCGCCGATTATATCAGGGTTGGCGAAACCGACCTGGTGAACATTGTTTCCGTGAAAATCCATATAGCGGCGACCCTGCATGTCTTCGATATAAATACCTTTGCAAGAGCGCATGGTGTTCAAACACGGCGTGGAAAGTGATTGCTTTAGAAAGTAACGAGCGTCTTCATCCAGGAGTGATCGGCTTTCTGTATCGATATGATCCTTTTGCCATTCTTCGCGACGGGGAGATATGTTAATATCTCCTTCGGATTTGTGGAGTCGTGGCATTGTTAATTTCCTTTTTTTTTTGCAATGAAACAATTATTTTTATATCTTACTATCTGGTGGAAGCAGTCTCAGTCAAACGAATTCAGCAAATGGGTCTATAACATGTAATTAATTGTTTTGACTTATTTCCCTGTTATATCTATAGAATCACGATATTCCCATCGCATGAGGGAATTTTTCTGTATTTATGGCGATGAGGACAATCTGTTGGGGGAAACCAATTTTTTAAGGACGGGGTGACTCTGCCATCGAACCAATCTTCTTCATATTGCTGGGAGCCAGCGCATATGTCGGCTGGAATATCGGTGCGAATGATACGGCGAATTGTATCGGCACATCGGTAGGTTGTGGCCTGTTGAGTTTCAAGAGAGCGGTCATCCTGGTAGCTGCTTTTGTGATTCTGGGTGCTATGCTCCAGGGGCACCACGTCATGAACACCATCGGTAAGGGAATTGTCAAAGCCGATTTGAACTATCTGGCTGTTTGCGTGGCGCTGATCTGCTCCGGATTTTTTGTTACGCTGGCCACTTTTTTTCGGATTCCCACTTCAACTTCCCAGGCAATTGTGGGGGGAGTGCTCGGCATTGGTTTGGCATCCGGTGCTGAAATTGATTATTCCAAATTGATTCTGATCGCTGAAAGTTGGATTCTGTGTCCCCTTCTGGTCATGGGATTGGCGTTCGGATTGATGCATCTGCTCCGGTTTGTTTTGAGAAAATTTAACACCAGTTCCCCCCTTTCTCAGCATGCCTTCGGTTGGCTGGCAATATTGTCAGCCTGCTATGTAGCTTATTCAATGGGCGCTAACAATGCCGGCAATGCGGTTGGCCCGGTAGCCAATCTCAACATTTTTCCACCCAGGGTGTTATTGCTTATCGGTGGTGTGAGCATTGCAGTGGGCGCATTTACTTATGGGAGCAACGTTGCCGACACGGTTGGCAAAGGTATTACCCCTCTGGATATTCCCAGTGCGTTTGTAGCCCAGATTTCATCTGCCTTTGGCATGCATCTTTTTTCCATGTTTGGTATTCCGGTTTCAACCTCTTCGGCCATTGTGGGTGCAGTGGTGGGTGTCGGGCTGGTAAAAGGCGCTAATGCAATCAGCAAAAAGACCATTTTGACTATTCTGATTGGGTGGGCATTGACACCGACGCTGGCATGTTTGACTTCTTATTTTATGTATATACTATTAAATATTGTACGACTTTGATGTATTGTTTCACATATGTTTGGGCTTGTATCGCAGGTTGTGCTACATTAAAGACGAAGCGAAATTGTGGCTAAAAACTCTGGGAAAATGCAGGAGAATGTATGATGCTGTTTAAAAAAGAGAAAAAGGTCATTGAGCTGATTTTAAAGCATCTTGATCTGGTAGTGGATTCATTGAAATCCGGAATTCAGGCGGTAGAATGTTATTTGAACGACGACATCGGTAACGCTAAACGACTGGCGCGTGAGGTCAGCAGCATAGAATCTAATGCAGATCTCGTCCGCTATGACCTTCGAGATAAATTGTATTCCGGAGCATATTTGCCGTTGCTGCGGGAAGATATTTACAAACTCATCGAAAGCATTGACAAAGTAGCCAATGCAGGCGAAGCATGCTGCGATTTTTTTCTGAATCAACGCCCGAA
>JAOZSO010000111.1:5278-9117 GCA_029939655.1 Desulfobacterales bacterium | reverse complement strand
AATCTGTCGTCCGCCTTGATCTCACGCAAAAATCCTCATTTCTGGACGGGCACTAACTAAGTTGCAAAATAAAATATTCTTGATGATTATGATGTCTGGAAGCTAATATGCCGGGAAGCTATAAGGCTGGGAGGCTATGATGCTGGGAGGCCGCTACCGGCCATCAGCTATAAGCTGAAGGCAGCATCCCAGCATCCCAGCCTCCCAGCCTCCTGGCCTCCTGGCATTTAAAAAGGTTTTAATTAAGTCTAAGTGGAACAGCTGAAGATGCGGTATTTATTGATCCTTTTATTGATAATTCAGGGAACGATTGTTTCATTGCCGGCCTGGGCCCAAAATGTCCATGTTACGGACCTGTTGGGACGACGCATGGCAATACCCAAAGACCCTGTGCGGGTGGTATCCCTGGCGCCGAACATTACGGAGATCGTTTATGCGCTTGGGCAGTCGCATCGCCTGGTGGGGGCCACGACCTATAGTGATTACCCGGCAGAGGCCGACATGCTTCCCAAGGTCGGTTCTTATGTCCATCTTGACCTGGAGCGCATCGTATTCCTGGCGCCGGACTTATGTCTGGCCATCAAGGATGGAAACCCCATTGCAGCTATATCGCGTCTGGAATCCATAGGTATACCGGTATATGCTGTCGATCCGAGAGATCTTGAGAGTGTCATGGATACCCTGTCCAGAATCGGCAGACTTTTACAGGCCGATAAACAGGCAAAACAGCTTGTTCAGGGTATGCGACGTCGGATCCAGGCAGTGGAGAGTCTGGTGGCCAAAACCGACCATCGGCCGGGTCTGTTTTTTCAAATTGGTATATCGCCCATTGTATCCGTGGGGACCAACACCTTTATTCATGAGCTGATCGTACAGGCCGGAGCCCGGAACCTGGCGGAGGGAGACATCCCGTATCCCCGGTTCAGCAAGGAGCAGGTGTTGGGGATGTCACCTGATGTCATCATTGTCACCTCCATGGCCCGTAAGGCCGTATTTGAGAAAATTAGACAAGACTGGTACCAATGGACGAATCTGCCGGCGGTAAAAAATGATCGAATTTATTTCAAGGATTCGGGTCTTTTCGATCGACCTTCACCTAGACTCGTGGACGCCCTGGAAATCCTGGTGAGGTTGATTCATCCGGAAATGTTCAAGGAACCCTCATGAGCGGAGATCATTCCTATATAGTAAAGCGTTTATCAACGGTGTCTGGCCTACTGCTCATAGTTCTGGTCGTGGTAATGCTGGTGGGCATTTCTATCGGGTCTTCCGGGAGTGGGGTAACATCCCTATGGCACATCATTACGGATCCGGATCATGCAGATCCCATGCTCCTCACGATCATATGGAAACTCCGTTTGCCGAGGGTGTTGCTGGCTGCGCTGGTGGGGGCAGCACTCTCGCTTGGGGGACTGGTCTTTCAGGCACTTTTGAGAAATCCCCTGGCGGAACCCTATATTCTCGGAATATCCGGGGGCTCGGCCATCGGTGCCATTTTAGGGATATTGCTGGGGCTTTCCCAGTTTCCGGGAATCACCCTGACATCATTTGCCGGCAGTCTTGCCACGCTGCTGATGATTATCGGTATTTCCGCGGGGCAGTCGATTCTGCAAAAGAACGCCCTGCTTCTGTCCGGTGTGATGGTGAACGCCTTTTGTTCGGCCGTGATCATGTTTCTGGTCTCCATGACCCACGACACACGTCTTCACAACATCATCTTCTGGTTAATGGGGGATCTTTCAATGGGGAATTTACAGCACACCGGAATTCTGGCCATGGCTCTGATCCCCTGTTTCGTGATTATATTCTGGTTTTCAAACACCATGAATCTCATGCTGATGGGAAAGGAGATGGCCCTGAGCATGGGAGTGAATATCAAACGTGCCACCGTCATTCTGCTGGTAACGACGTCCTTGATGGTGAGCGCCTGTGTCAGCCAGTGCGGACTTATCGGATTTGTCGGACTTGTCATTCCCCATCTCTTCCGTTTGATGCTGGGGTCTGATCATCGCATTCTATTTCCTGCTTGTGTTCTAGGGGGCGGTGCCTACATGGTTGCCTGCGATCTACTGGCAAGAGCGATTCCTCAGCACGGGGAAATGCCGGCAGGGGTGATAACTGCATTGATTGGCGCACCGCTGTTTATCTATCTTCTCAAGCGGAGTGGACGATGAAACACGCCATCACCCTGGAAAATATTCAGTATTCCTACGGCAGGGCGCTTGTGTTGCGGGACATCACGTTTTCGGTGACCCCGGGTGACTTTTTCATTGTCATCGGGCCGAATGGCTCCGGCAAAACCACCCTGATGAAACTGATTGCAGGAATCGCGCAGCCGGACACCGGCATGTTGGAAATTCTTGACCGTCCGATTCATTCCTACAGCCGAAAAATCCTGGCGAGACAAATAGCATTCGTACCCCAGTCGGTTCCCATTGACTTTCCCTTTTCCGTAAAAGAGGTTGTATTGATGGGGCGATCACCCTACCAGGGAGTGCTGGGTCTGGAGACTAAAGAAGATATCAAAAAGATGCAGCAGGCCATCACCTTTACGAGCATGACTCACCTGGCAGATCGAAAAATGAATCAGTTGAGCGGCGGTGAATGCCAGCGGGCTTTTATTGCCAGGGCAATTTGTCAGGAACCGAGTGTGCTTCTCCTGGATGAGCCAACGGCATCCCTCGATCTTTCTCATCAGATTCGCATCATGGACCTGATGGAAAAATTGAAAGCGGAAAAGCAGATTACCATTGTCATGGTGTCGCATGACGTGAACCTGGCCGCCATGTATGGTAACCGGCTGCTGTTGCTTGACAAAGGCCGTATTGCCGAAATCGGCCCGCCCCGGGAGGTTCTGACATATCAGAATTTGGAGAGATCCTATGGCTGTACGCTTTTGGTGGACAAAAACCCTCTGGGGGATGTTCCCAGGGTGACTCTTGTCCCGGGAAAATTTGTACCCAAATAATAATATCGCGGAGCGATATTATTTGACGCACCTGCGGTGCTTATTTTAAATATTCATTTGACACCCGAAAAAAGACTTGACGTACCACCCATTATTATTTATCAGCATAATAAGGTTCAGGTGCCATAGATTTAAAAATATCGAAGATATTTTTAAATGCTTAATAGGGAACTCCGTTAAAATCGGAGACGGACCCGCCGCTGTAACCCCTCCCTGATCACAGGGAACGCTTTCAGTCTTTGCGAGCCACTGTTCTGTTACAAAGAATGGGAAGGCTGCTGGAAGGGTGGGGGGAGTCAGAAGACCTGCCTGAATCTCAGATGGTGTCCTCGTGGTTAGGGACCCATTGACAGATCAGAGGATAAAAAAGGGGAATCCCGGATCGATGCAATCGGTCCGGGTTTTTTTTTGCCGGACCCGTTCTGATGTCGATGTTCTGTGGGAACATCATTCTTCAAACGAAACAAAAATAAGAAACGGGGAAATGAACATGAAAAAAATGATGTGGATTCTTATGGGTATGATGTTTCTGGTGACGCCACCGGCAGGTGCTGAGATTGTGACGTTCGACGATTTGAATCTTGATCCGGAAACCTATTACAATGGTTTGGACGGGGCCGGTGAATTCGAGACCACAGGTGTCATCTTCAATAATGTTTATGACGACACATTTGGCCCCTATTGGGAAGGGTTTTCCTATTCGAACACTACGGATACGACAACCCCTGATTTTACTAATCAATACAGTGTTATCACTGGAATAGGTGCCGATAACTCCGGTATCTACGGTGTTGCATATTTAGGGTTCATCGGCACCGTGCCAATCATCACCTTTGCGGATGAAGTCAATCTTGACGAGGTCTATATTACT
>JAOZSO010000111.1:0-5268 GCA_029939655.1 Desulfobacterales bacterium | reverse complement strand
ATAACGATATAATTACATTACAGAATACCGATGGATCAATTTTCAAAAAAATTTGGCGGAGACACCGGGGATGATCCGGACTGGTATTTATTAACGATTATCGGAAAAGATGTCGATGAAAACGTTACGGATGTTATCGAATTCTATCTGGCGGACTTTCGTTTTGATAACAATTCTCAGGATTACATCGTTGACGAGTGGACTTCTGTAGACCTGAGCAGTCTTGGTCAGGTCAAGACCGTCGAATTTTCTGTTTCTTCATCGGATATAGGTGCTTTTGGCATCAACACACCCACGTATTTTGCCATTGACAGTATCGTCATCGACCAGGACTCGGATGACGATAATGGCGGCGGCAATGGTTCCACCTGCTTTATACACTTGATAGGTGTGGACTGATTTTAGATAATATTAATCCGGTGGGTAAATGCTCCACGGTTGTCATTCCCGCGAAGGCGGGAATCCAGAAAGATACTGGATGCCGGATCAAGTCCGGCATGACGGGGGTTGGCTCTTGTCACCAGGTTAATAACGCAGCTTTCTGGATTCAGCAAACGCGAAATGAATACACCCATTTCGCTCTATCAAAGTGAAAACCGAAGATTTGGTTGTAAGCCTTAAGCAACCAGCATTGCTAACAGATCAGGACTAATTTTTTATTAGCAAATTTGTCGCCATGATACGACATCGAAAAATAAAAAGCTTTCTCGGCATGCTCTTTTTCGGCCTTCTTCCCCTTGTATTGCAAATGGGCAACGTTCCCTTGTTATACGCGCAAGAGACACTGGAGGAGAGTACAGTGTCTGAAACAGAGGAAACCCCGTCACGTTTTGAGTTGGATGAAATCGTGGTGACCGCCAGTGCTATGGAAGAACCCATCAACACCGTTCCCAGAAATATAACCGTGGTTACCCGGGAGGACATCGAACAGGCTCCCAGCAAGAATATTGTGGATCTGTTGAGCCGTGAGGCCGGTATCAATATGCGCAGTCTTTTCGGTAGTGACAAACAGGCGGTTATCGACATGCGTGGTATGGGGGCTACCGCGGCCAGCGATGTCATTGTCATGGTGGACGGCATACGCATGAATTCATCGGATATGTCCGGTGTCGATTTTTCCACGATTCCGTTGGAGATGATCGAACGCATCGAAATTGTCCGGGGAGCCGGATCGGTTATATACGGCAGTGGTGCAGTTGGCGGTGTGATCAATATCGTGACCCGTAAAGGTACCCCTTATAGAGAAACACGGCTCTATGCCGCTTATGGCAGTTATGACACAAAAGATGCACGAGCCGGTATGAGTGGCAGCGTTAAAGACCTGGGGTTTCATCTCACCGCCGGGTATTATGATTCCGAGGGTTACCGGGATAACAGCGATTTGATGAAAAAGGATGTGACCGGAGTTTTTGACTATTTTCTCACAGATGTTATTACGTTGAATCTCTCCGGGGCTTTCCATAAAGATGAGTATGGACTGCCGGGGCCTGTGGGAAAACAGGATGCCGACTCCAGCAAAGACCGTACCAAGACTGATTTTCCCAAAGATGACGGGGAGACCACTGATAAGCGGATTTCCGGTGGGTTCGATATCGATACGGATCACTGGGGATCCCTGAAGCTGGATGGGGGTTATCGCTGGCGGAACAATCAATATATCGTGGGATACAGCCCCCTGTTATCGAAATCCGACCAGACAGACGAGATCGAAGAAAAATCAAATACCATGACACTGATCTATGAAAAAGGTTATTCTCTTTTTGAACGGGCGCATACGTTTCAGCTCGGTATGGATCGCTTTTTCACCGATTATGTACGGAAGGAGAAACCCGGGGGTCCACGACAGAACAGCCAGATGACCTCGTTGGGTATTTTCACCAATAACCACTGGTCGTTATCCGAAAAGGCAGGATTTCAGTGGGGCTACAGGGTCAACCAGGTGGACGGAAAATTCCGCACAGATGATCGGGTCTCGTTTGGAGGGGTTCAGCGCTGGGTAAATGGCGACACCGATCACCCCGATTGGCGCAACACGGCCTATGATGTAGGTTTAACATACCGTTTGTTATCCGGGTTGACCATGTACACGAACTATGCCACCCATTTCCGGGTTCCCAATGTTGACGAGCTTGCCGAGGCCGAACCGGGTCTGAAACCCCAGGAGGGAACCCAGGTGGAGGCGGGAGGGCGAATGCAAATAGGTAGTAACTTGGAAGCCGCCATCACCCTGTTCTCTATCGCCATCGAGGATGAAATTTACTTCAGCGAAATCAACCGTAATTATGACAAAAAGACGGTTCGAAACGGCATTGAAACAGATCTAAAATGGTACCCCAAATTATCTTTGTTCATTTGGGGCAACTACAGTTATACCGATGCAACATTTGAAGGGGACGATGCGACAGTGCCGCTGGTGCCCAGTCACAAGGGGTCTCTGGGAGTCGAGTGGGAGGTCGTGCATGGTTTGACCCTTTCTGCAACCGGCACATACGTCGGCTCGAGATATGATGGTAACGATGTGGACAACGACCGCTATGAGAAGCTGGATGCCTACCAGGTTTTTGATACCAAAGTAACTTATGGCAAAAATGGTCTCAAGGTTTTTGCCGGCGTCAACAACATTCTGGATGAACTATACGAAACATCCTCATTCAGCGAAAGTTATTACCCCATGCCCGGACGGAATTTTTATGCCGGGGCAGAGATGAGGTTTTGAAAACAGGGTCCAAGGATTCCAGGGTTCAAGGGTCCGAGGGGAAAAAGAGTAGGGTTCGAGGGTTGGAGGTTTGGAGGGGATATAAGAGCAGGGTCCAGGGTTCAAGGGTTCGAGGGGAATAGAGCTCATTGTGAGCTTGTTGGGTTAATGGAACGGGGGCGCGTTGGGGCTGTACACCGTTTGCTGAGGGCAACGCAATAAACTCAAGAAACACAATAACAAAGGCACTCTATCATATGTATGTGACCAGATGAGAAAAATAAAAACAATAGCCTGCCTTCTTCTAACGATGCAGCTTGTTGCCGTGCCGTTGACCTGGGCGGGGCCTTACCCACCTGCTGAGGATGAGGTTGGATCCCATGCCATATCCATGGATAACCATGCGCTGATATCCTGGGCCACCGGATATAGCGATTATATTGTGGGGGACAACGTGGAGGAGACCTGGCAGGTGCCGGGAAATGCATTGGGAGAGGCGGAAGGTAATTCCTTTGATGTCGTTGCACTGGGAAGTGGCGGCATGCTCACGCTGGTATTTGATCCACCCATCGAAAACGGAGAGGGCTGGGATTTCGCTGTCTTTGAGAATTCTTTCAGTGACCGATATTTGGAACTGGCCCATGTAGAGGTTTCATCGGACGGGATTGATTTTGTCCGTTTTGATGCCATTTCTCTGACTCCCAACCCTGTTCCCGGGTTTGGCAACATCGATCCCACGGATGTGGATGGCCTGGCCGGTAAATATCGACAGGGTTACGGGACCCCTTTTAATCTCGAGGATATATCGGATAAGCCCGGAGTGCTTTCCGGGAATGTTGATCTTTCCAGCATATCCCACATCAGAATTGTCGATGTCGTAGGTGACGGATCCTGCCTGGACAGTTCTGGAGAGGTCATCTATGATCCTTACCCCACGGCCGGTAGTGCAGGGTTTGATCTCGATGCCGTGGGGGTTTCAAACGGTGCTCCATACCCGGCCGGCGAATATATCCCGCCTGAACTCCCGCCGGAGAGTGATGATTCCGGGTTTGGTGATGATACGGGGTGCTTTGTCACGGCCATCCAAGCACCAATCAGAGCTATTTGGCTATACCGATGACTATAATTACTTAAATCCAAAGCACGAAATACGAAATACTAAACAATCCCAAATGACACAAATTAGAATGATCCAAACAGCTTAACGTTTCAGGCATGGGCTATGTTTTGGTCATTTGATATTTTGATTTGTTTCGTATTTCGATATTCGAATTTTGGATTTATTACGATCGAACATATGCCAAAGCAAACCCTTTTAAGGTTAAACAAGTGCCTGGTCGTTTGGGCCTGGGATTTCATAATAATGCTATCACAAAAATGGCCAGATTCCCCAAAACGTGGATGGTTATGGGCACCATGAGATTTTTTTCTTTTTCATAGGCCACGGCAAACAGGATGCCGCCGACTATCTGAGGCAATGGAATCCGATGGAAGATTGCATGGGCCATGACGAATACAGCTGTACTGAGCAGAAGCGCCGCCCACATTCCCCAGCGCCTGAAGTACCCATAGAGAACGCCTCGAAAAAAAATCTCTTCAGCCACCGGACTGATGATGCCGCCCACGACAAAGAAAGAAAACAGGCCAGGTTGTGTTGAGGGGAGATTGGCGGCAATCAGATCGACGGGATGCAGACCCGTTATCATCAGAATGACAGCCGTCAGACCGACCATCAACCCGAATCCTGCGGACCAGAAAAAGCCTTTGTACAGGCCTTGCATGATACGCTTCGGAAGAATACCCAGGGTCTTGATGCCGCCTGGTTCGGTGACGCAGCAGATCCCCAGCAGGAGTATGATTTCGAGACTCCTGGCGCCGCCGACGATGAGAATGGGCGCTGCTATATGGCCGTTCAGGAAAGTGGCAAGCGACTCGATTATCAGAATGGCCGCCATGGAGAGCCCCGCTGTTTTCAGTTTGATGCGATCTGTTTCCAACCCAGTTTCCTCAATGCATTGTAGGTGTATAACTGGACATACCAGTGCTCAGACATCTCGATTGTCTCCAGAAGTTTGGCCGTGGCTTTCCGGAATTTTCTTTTTCCGATGCTGTAAAGCGCCTGACATGCCACGTTGGGATGGGGATCTTGCATGAGGGTGATCAGGTGAGCTTCGTCTTCGGGGTGCCTGCCGACGCTGAGATCTCTGGCCAGCCAGTATCGAACCGGTATCGATGGATGCTGTGACAGGTCTTGCGTAAGGTCGAATTGATGAAGATCGATATTGTTTGTGCTGATATGCCTGAGTGCCCTGACCGTATCTTTCCAGTCATCTGACGCAAGCATTCCAGGAAGACTGTCAATCGTGAGGTCTCTTTTATCGCCTATGGGCATCAGGAGGAGCAACAGGGTGCCTAACGTGCAGCAGACAATGATGCCGGCAATGGCAGAGGGCTGCCTGCCAAGAAACAATGAGAAGCCCCGGGACAGCAATCCGCTGAACAACCAGTAAAGTATCAGGGGAAATCCCACCAGCAATGATATGGATGTTGCTGCGCGAAAATGGATATAGGTA
>JAOZSO010000110.1:0-9124 GCA_029939655.1 Desulfobacterales bacterium | reverse complement strand
CTATGGTGTGGATGCCACCGCTATTGTTAATACAGCCAGAAAACTGATAGGCTGTTAACGGCCTATAGCCTAAAAGCCAAATTGTCTCCCATGTCCCATCACCTATGAGCCATAGCTTGCGAGCTGTGAGATCTTTGAAAAAACTCAATACAGTTATCAATAAAGCCCAAGTTACATAACGAACAGAGGTCTTCGGGGATTCGTTTTAAAGTCGGGCAACTGTTTGAGCTCGTTAGGCTCCGTTAGGGCCGCCGCTTTACTACAATGATCACAGACATATAACTGTTCACCATCATTAAACTTATTTTAATGAAACTGGCAGCGGCGGGTCTTACGAAGCCTTATGAGCGAGTTTTGACCGACTTTAAAACGAATCCCCGAAGACCGGCAAACACCAGAACTTGAGTTTTTTGGATAACTAGCAAACTCAATTTCGTTAGAATCATGCCGACCACAAAAAAAAGACTCGACATATCCCTTCTCGATAAAAAACTCGCACCCACCCGGCAGCGTGCCCAGGCCCTAATTCTGGCAGGCAAGATACTCGTCAACCAGGAACCCATAACCAAGTCTGGAACCCGGATTTCTGAGAGTGACGTTATCGTCGTCAAGGGGACCGATATGCCTTATGTCAGTCGCGGGGGCATCAAACTGGCGGAGGCACTGACGCAATTCCAGATAGATGCTTCGGGCCGGCATTGCATGGACATCGGCGCCTCCAGCGGCGGTTTTACAGACTGTCTTCTTCAGAATGGTGCGGCACATGTGGTTGCAGTAGATGTCGGATATGGACAGATTGCCTGGAAACTGCGACAGGACCCAAGGGTTACTATTCTGGAAAGAACCAACATCCGGTACCTGACGGTTGAAAAGGTTCCATTTCCAGTCGATCTGGCAGTCATCGATGTCTCTTTTATCTCTTTAAAAATTGTCGTACCGGTTATTCGAAATTTTCTAAAAGTCGATGCCACCGTGGTAACTCTCATCAAGCCTCAGTTCGAAGTAGGCAGGGATCGCGTCGGCAAGGGCGGTGTCGTGAAAAACCCCGCACTGCATGAAGAGGTCATTCAATCCCTATCGCAATTCTTTGAAACAGGCGGGTTCCGGGTTTATGGCGTCATCCCCTCCCCCATTACCGGGCCCAAGGGAAACAAAGAATTTCTTTGTCACATGAAAATAAAATCGTGAAACGATTTTATTTGACGCGACGTTGTCGCTTATATCCTTGTGAAATGTCTGGACTGATATCTTGAGGTCGTTTTTTTAGGGGTTACACTTGATTTTTTTATCCATACCATATAATGATCCTTATTTTCAGATCATCGTTAAAAGAGATGATCTGAAAATAAGAATTTAGTTTTTATCCCACCATAGAACAAAAGAGCGAACCTAAAGCGACGCAGTCGCGTCAAATAAAATCGTGGAACGATTTTATTAAGGGAGGAGTATAGATGAGCGAAGCATTAGATGAATTGAGAAACATAGTCTTTTTAGCTCATGGCGGCGCCGGGAAAACATCTCTGGCGGAAGCCATACTGTTCAAAGCCGGTATCACCAATCGTATTGGAAGGGTTGAAGACGGCAATACCGTTATGGATTTTGAGCCTGAAGAACTCAAGAGGAATTCCAGCATCAGCAGTGGTTTCTGCCAATATGCCTGGAAAAAGCATACCGTCAACCTCATCGACACGCCCGGGGATCAAAACTTTTTCAGTGACACCAAGCTCTCCATGCAGGCTGCGGATGCTGCGGTTGTTCTGGTGGACGCCGTCGATGGTGTCAAGGTACAAACCGAACAAGCATGGGATTTTGCTTCTGATCTCCATCTGCCTTGCATTATTTTTATCAACAAACTTGACAGAGAACGGGCCGACTTTCCCCGCACCCTTCAGGATATATCTGACTGCCTTGACCTGAGGCCGATTACACTTCACCTGCCCATCGGAAAAGAAGAAAATTTCAAGGGTATTGTCGATCTTGTCAGCATGAAGTCGTACATCTATGACGAAGATGGAAATGTTACCAAGGGTGATATCCCGGAAGATATGCAGGACCTGGTCGATGCTGAAAAAGAAAAACTGATCGAGGATGTTGCCGAGGCGGATGATGAACTCATCGAGCGATATCTGGAAGGGGAAACTCTCAGCGACGAAGATATTAAAAGCGCATTAAGAAAGGGCGTCATTTCCAGGGTATTTGTTCCGGTGCTGTGCGGCGCCGCTGTTAAAAATATCGGTATCGATATCTTCATGGACACCATCAACAGCGTCATGCCGTCTCCAGGAGACAAAAATCCTAAAACCGGCATTGATCCCAAAGATGACAGCACCATTGAACGCCTGCCGGACCCGGGTGAGCCCTTTTCGGCTGTTGTTGTTAAAACCATCGCAGATCCATACGCCGGCAGGCTATCTATTTTCAAGGTCATATCAGGCACCTTGGGATCGGAAGGAAATTTTTACAATGCAAGCAAAGAAGTCAAAGAACGTTTCAACCAGTTGCTCACCATTTTCGGCAAAGAACAAAAATCGGCCGCTGGAGCAGGTCCCGGTTCTATAGTTGCCGTTGCTAAACTGAAGGAGACAACAACCGGGGACACGTTATGTGATGAAAGCAGTAAAATACGGTATCAGTTCGCAGAACCACTGCCGACGCTCATTTCTTTTGCGCTCCAACCCAAATCCAAGGGGGATGAAGATAAAATCTTCAGTTCCATTTCCAAGCTGATTGAGGAGGACCCTGCCTTGAAGCTCGATCGAAATCTGGAAACGCATCAGATTCTCCTGTCAGGTGCCGGGCAGGTCCATATCGAGGCTACTATTGAAAAACTAAAAAGAAAATATAATGTCGCAGTGAACTTGAGTACCCCCAAAGTGCCCTACAAAGAGACTATCAAGAAGAAAACACGGGCACAGGGAAAACACAAAAAACAGTCCGGCGGGCATGGCCAATATGGTGATTGCTGGATCGACATGGAACCGTTACCCAGTGGAGCTGGTTTTGAATTTGTGGACGGTGTCGTGGGGGGGGTTATACCCAGGCAGTATATTCCGGCCGTAGAAAAAGGGATCATCGAAGCTTCCAAAAAAGGAATTCTGGCCGGGTTCCCCTGTGTTGATTTCAGGGTGACCCTGAATGACGGCTCGTTTCATGCCGTGGACTCTTCTGAAATGGCATTTAAGATAGCCGGATCGCTGGCCTACAAAAAAGCAGCCGAAAGTGCAAACCCCATATTGCTGGAACCGATCATGAAGGTAACCATCACCACCCCTGATGAATACATGGGCGATATCATGGGTGACCTGAACGGACGACGCGGCAGAGTTCTAGGTATGGACAGTGCCGGTAAAAACCAGGTTATCAACGCCAATGTGCCCATGGCTGAATTTCTCACCTACGCCCCCGACCTGAGATCCATGACCGGTGGCCGCGGCATCTATGCCATGGAATTTTCTCATTACGATGAAGTCCCGGCTCAACTGGTGGAAAAAGTCATCGCTGCAGTCGCTGCCGAAAATGAATAAATTCGCTCGCGAATGTATTTGACGCGACGGTGTCGCTTCTAAAAATAAACAAAAGGCGCCATGGAAACAACTTCCATGGCGCCTTTTTTATTTTCGGCAGGGACTCTCCATCACTTCCTGGTATTTGCTATATTTATGAATCATGTCCTGGGGAACCAATGAACGTCCAACATCGAACGTCCGACATCGAATTTTGAATGGAAGAGATGAAGAAACAGCGTATGGCCTGGAAAAAAACTGCTCAAATATTCGGTATTATCTTTTTTTTTCATTCACCATTCAAAGACGCATCTTAAACACACCTGCTTCGCAAATGGAGACTCAATCCGATGGCGCAGCAAAAGGACCATCCGGAAAACACCTTTTGCAGGGTGCATACCCCTCCCAGAAAACCTCCCAAAGACTGGAAAAGATAATTCTGTTCGACTTTCCGGTTTGCATCCCGAATGGACAATCCTTCCGATGAAAGCGTCTGGACCGCTTATTGGCGACAAGATTCAGCGCCTGTACTTCCCATCCACGCCACATACCCTGTTGCCCTTGCATGGCAAGGCGCTGCGCTTTCAAAAACAAATCATGATAACGAATATTGGGAGACTTGAACAAGCAATATGCCCATCCCTGTTCCAGCATCATTCGATTAACAAAAATCTTTTTGTGTGTATAAACGTATCCAAGTCCCCTGCCGTAGCGATCCGATTTTTCTTGACCGTACACCAGGTATATTTTCCGGTTCCCCACAAGTCGTGCATTATAGCTTTTTGCTTCAATGCCGAAGAGTTCCGCATTCTCATTTCCGTGTTGCACCTCCGGGGCATTGATACCGATGTACCGCACAAACCGGTTGTTATCCAAAAGAAGGGTATCCCCGTCCACGACACGCTTTACATGGTGCAATTCCATGGCCAGGGTGTGCGCCGGGAAAAAAAGAATTATCAAGCATATCAGATAGGTCATGGCGTAAATAAAGATGAACGTCCAACATCGAACATCGAACGTCCAATGATGAATGAATAAAGCAATACCGAAGTATCTCTGTTTCTTTTCATCGGTTTTGATGCTCGTGCCGAAAATCTCAATTCTTCCGTTTCTTCTTTTCGCATTTAAACCCATTCAAAATTCGATGTTGGACGTTCGATGTTCGATGTTCAAGTTTTTTCTGTAACTTCTGAATTCTGTCTCCTATCTCCTGATTTCCTCTATAAAACTTCACACTTTCAGGTCACAGTGCCTCACCGCACTTTCATCCAGGATGGTTGAAAGTCCCCCCCGATCAGATGGCAGGTATCCCATAACCTGTCCCCAGACATCGTCATCTTCCATGCAGAAATAAACCGTCAAATCAGGGGCAAATTTACGTATAACCGAAACCATGTGCTGGTATATTCGGATCCGAAGAGGTTTGAAATATCGCATCTTGCCATCCAGACCCGGAATGAATTCTCCGTAAATAATCGATGAATCCGGAAACCGCTGTTGAATGATCGGCTTCAACTGTGGCATGAACCGGAAGGTGCCGATACTGATCCAGACAATATTCTGTGGGGATACGTGGGCAAATACCTGTTTGATGATGTCTTCGTAGTCATTCTCACATCCATCATAAATGACCACCGGATCGAAATGAAATGCTATTGGATAACCCCAGGATTCACACGTTTGAGCTGCCCGGAGTCGGGCTGCTATCGTCGCTGTACCCCTTTCCTCTGCTTGCCACACGGCAAGAGAATTGAGTGACCAGGAAAGGATTGTTTTTCGGTGATGGACCAATGATTCGAACGGTGCGATGGAAACGGTCTTGGTTTTTAACTCGAGCACCGACCACGATTGCGTTGCGAACCGTTCCACAAGCCGGGTGTTTAAATCAGACCATTTCCCCCAGATAAGACTGTCGGTAAACTCACCTGTACCAATCCGGAATCTCTCTTCAAGGGATAACTGGTGATCCAGTTCCGCAAATAAATCATCGTGATTTACAAAAAACTGACATATGGGTGGATGAAAATAACTTTGCAGGATGCAGTACGCGCAATCCATGGTGCAGAAGGTACCGATGTGAAGAATCTTATACCCACAGCAGGTATAGGATCGCGTACCCGGGCATTCTTTGATGAACTTGCCCTTGTTGCGGGTCAACAAAAGAACCTCTTTACCGCTTTGAATCGGATCTTTTGTGCCGGAGACCTTCTCAAACAACGCTTGTGTTTCATCTATCACGCTGAAAGGAATGTCGAGACGCGACACAATATGCTTCACCACCGGGAAATCGACAACATCTTTATGAATAAGGAGCTTTGAAATGGTCATTTTGAATACACACTTTCGGGGTTTTTTCTTGACACGACTTGGAGCAATCTCTTAACATGATCTGTCATGGCACAGAACAATAATAAAAACAAACGATTGATCAGCCTGTTCTTTCTGGGATGTCTCTTGTTGAACTATCCGATACTATCCTTGTTCAATGTAAAAATCTTCGTCCTTGGAATCCCCCTGCTCTGCCTGTATATTTTTTCGGTCTGGTCTGCCCTGGTCCTTCTCATCAGCATCACCACACGCCGGCCGAGAGAAACCCTGCAAAAATCGGATAAGAGCTGAGCTCGCTTCGCTCACAATTTTATCCGCCTTCGCAGAATACCACGGGCTTGCCCATGGATGAATGCAAAAGCAAAGGTTAATTGCTACGGAGCCTTGAGCACGAGTTTTGGCCGGATTCAAACCGAATATTCACAGGCCGGCACAACGACCCAACTTGGGTTTTACGGATAACCGTGTTACTATAAATACTGGGACACGCTATTCCATCGGGTTGAGAAATACAACAATTCATGGAATAAATAAAGCCATGACATTATGTTAGCAACAAAAACCATTCTCTTTTTTTCCTTTGCCTATATCGGCCTGCTCTTTGCCATCGCATATTACGGTGATAAAAGGGCGGACGCCGGCAACAGCATTATCAGCAATCCATACATCTATGCACTTTCCCTGGCGGTCTATTGTACGGCCTGGACCTTCTACGGCAGTGTTGGCCGCGCCGTGGCTTCCGGGCCCATTTTTCTCACCATCTATCTTGGGCCGACGCTGATGATCGCTTTGAGCTGGTTTGTTCTGCGTAAAATAATCCGCATCAGCAAAACCTGTCGCATCACGTCCATTGCCGACTTCATTGCCTCCCGATATGGAAAGAGCACGACATTGGGAGGATTGGTTTCCGTGATCGCCGTCATGGGCATTGTTCCATACATATCCATTCAGCTCAAAGCCATATCCAAGAGTTTTTTGATCCTGACAAACCAACCCACCAGCGTGGCCGAAATACCGGTGTTTACGGATACCGCTTTCTACGTGGCTGTTATCCTGGCCATTTTCTCCATTCTCTTTGGAACACGTCACCTGGATGCCACCGAACGACATGAAGGTCTGGTGGCAGCCATTGCATTCGAATCCGTCATGAAGCTGACTGCCTTTATCGCCGTTGGGATCTTCGTGACATTCGGCCTTTTTGATGGATTCGGTGATCTGATGCAACAGGCAGCCGCCCTGCCGAATGCGGAAAATCTTTTCAGCATCAGCAAGGAGCCCGGTGCCTATTCCCGTTGGGGGTTCCAGATCTTCGTATCCATGATGGCCATTCTATTCCTGCCCCGCCAGTTTCAAGTGGCTGTTGTAGAAAATGTCAACGAAGAGCACCTGAACAAAGCCATGTGGCTATTTCCCCTTTACCTGATCGCCATTAATATTTTTGTCCTCCCGGTGGCGGTGGCCGGGCTTCTCCATTTTCCAGGGAATCTTATCGATCCCGACACCTATGTTCTGGCCCTGCCCATGTCCCAGGGACAATCCATTTTGACGTTGCTGGTATTTCTGGGCGGCATGTCGGCAGCAACCGGTATGGTCATTGTGGAGACCATCGCCCTGTCAACCATGATCTGCAACGAACTGGTCATGCCGATCCTGCTGCGTTTCCAGCCATTGAAATTGACGGAAAGAAGTGATTTGAGCAGCCTGCTGCTGGGTATTCGAAGGGGCAGTATCGCCATGGTGCTGCTCCTGGGCTATATTTACGTTCGCCTGACAGGTGAATTTTATCCGCTTGTATCCATCGGTCTTTTATCATTTGTGGCCGTAACCCAGTTTGCACCAAGCATACTGGGCGGCATCTTCTGGAAAGGGGGAACCCGGTCCGGCGCACTATGGGGCTTAACTGTCGGTTTCGGCATATGGATATATACCCTTATCCTGCCCTACCTGGTCCACGGCGGCATCCTGCCGGAAAGCTTCGTTACCAACGGACCTTTTGGTATCGAATGGCTCAGGCCCTACCAGTTATTTGGTTTGCAGGGGCTCAGCCAGAAGTCCCACTCTGTTTTCTGGAGTATGCTGTTCAATATCGGTCTCTATGTGGGCATCTCCGTCTTCAAGCACCCCACGGCGCTGGAACATACGCAAGCAGCGTTGTTTGTGGACATATTCAAACACCCCGGTGAAAAAGAACGGGCTCTCATGTGGCGGGGGAAAGCATCCCTGCCGGACCTGAAATCAATTCTGAGTCGGTTCCTTGGGGAAGAAAAAAGCACCGATGCCCTTTTCTCCTACGCCCGGAGCAGCCGAATCGACTGGGATAAAGATATCATCGAAGATGCCGGTTTGATAGCACATATCGAAAAGCTACTGGCAGGAGCCATCGGGTCTGCATCTGCACGTATCATAATGGGCACCGCCGTCAAGGAGGAACCACCCAGCATCGATGAAGTCATGGATATGCTGGATGAAACCCGCCATGCCATTGCCTACAGCCAGGAACTGGAAAAAGCCACTACAGAGTTGAAACGGGTCAATGAACGCCTCACTGAGCTGGACAAACTCAAAGACAATTTTATTTCCACGGTCACGCATGAGCTCAAAACCCCTCTCACATCCGTCCGTTCCCTGACGGAAATCCTGCGTGACAATCCTGCTCTGGGTCTCGATGAACGCGACAAATTTCTCGGCATTATCGTCAAGGAGACCGAACGCTTATCCCGCCTGATAACCCAGGTGTTGAATTTCCAGAAAATAGAAGCAGGTATTGCAGATTGGGAGTTCGCACACATAGACTTCAATGACATTATTGCGGACGCATTGGCGGCTTCCGCTCAATTGCTTAGGGACAAGCGTATTCCTCTGGAACAAGATCTGGCGCTTCCCCCGAAAATTATACGAGGAGATCGGGACCAGCTCATGCAGGTCCTGATGAACTTGATTTCCAACGCCATTAAATTCTGTGACCCAAAGAATGGTAAGATCAAAATCAAACTAACCACGGAAAAAGATTTCTTGAGGGTGGATGTTGCAGATAACGGAATCGGTATTCACAAGAAAGACCAGAATCTTATTTTTGAAAAATTTCGCCAGGCCAACACCGAGTCCAAGGGCAGGCCATCCGGCACCGGCCTGGGATTGACCATCACCAAACAGATCATCGAATTACACCACGGCCGTATCTGGGTCAAAAGCAAGCCCGGAAAAGGTACGATATTTTCCTTTACGCTACCATTGAGAACCGATACGAAAGCGCGGAAGCCTTATCGATTTTTTGAAAAGATGAAGAAACAGAA
>JAOZSO010000109.1:0-9285 GCA_029939655.1 Desulfobacterales bacterium | reverse complement strand
CCGTTTAACGCCATCGGGTATTAATGCAGAATCCATAAGTTAGGTGCTCCTCAATTTTTCATTTTTGACATAGTTGTCGCCGGCTTTCCGAACCCACTCACGACTCGAAAGATAATAGACTTTCGGGTTTGTGCCCAGCCTTTCCAGGAGTCTGAAGGCCTTCGGGTTCTTGGGTTTTCCACCATGACTGTTGTCCGGTTTTACAAGCTGGTTTACTGCATGGTCCGGGTTGTTCAAATCCCCAAAGGTGATGGCACCGGCCGGGCAAGCCTGTGTACAGGATGTCTGGTACTCATCTTCTTCCAGTTCCGCCCGCTCTTCATAGTGCGCCGTTTCCATGGCTTTCTGGTATCTGTGAAAACAGAAGCTGCATTTTTCCACGACACCCCGCATACGAACCGAAACATCCGGGTTCAAGGTTTTCTCCATGCCCGCCGGCCAAACCGGATCCCACCAGTTGAAAACACGTGCATGGTATGGACAGGCGGCCATGCAATACCGGCATCCAAAGCAGCGTGTATAGATTTGACTGACAATGCCGGTGAGTTTGTCATAGTCCGTGGCGGTGGCGGGACACACCGATACACAAGGCGAATGTCCATGGTGGCCTTCACAGTGCATACAGGGTCTGGGAATATAGCATATGTCCGTATCCGGAAAGGTTTTTCCATTTGTCATCTTGAATACACGCATCCAGGCAACGCTGAGCAGCTTATCTGTCTCGTCATCCCGAAAAGGGACATTGTTTTCAGCCATACATGCCACCATGCAGGCGCCACACCCGGTACATTTATCCAAGTCGATAACCATGCCATACTTTTTGGTTTCATTGTGCATCTGTGCTTCTTTCATTCGTCCCTCATATAATCTGTTAGGCTTTTGTCAGCTTTGCTCGAATTCCCCAAGCTACATCCAAACCGGAAGCCTGATCCTCAACCGGACCCATGAGCTCTTTGACGTTGCTTCCTTTGCCTGCCGTAAACCGGTCTTTGGTACGATGGCCCAACCCTTTGGGCATGGCCACAACACCCGGCATAATACCATGATAAAGGTGAATTTTTACCCTGCATTCACCTTTGGGTGTCTTTAACCGGGCAACACTCCCTTCCGAAAGTCCCAGGGATTTGGCCGTTTCAGGATTTACTTCCACCAGGCCGAAATTGCCTTTTAAAACAGTATCCTCTATCGTCTTCATGACAAAAGGCGGGTTGGCGACGGCATTGTTTGCCAGACGCATGGAATCATAGGGAATGAGTATCAGAGGGTACGATGCCTCGTCGCCTTCCGGCGCAAGGGCATTGAATCCGGGAGAAAGGTCCAGGGATGCATTTCCGAATTCAAATTTTCCGGATTCTGTCGTAAATGCATCTTCCCAGGCGGCAGTCTGGAAGCCCTCGTCTACCCAAAAGCCCTCGTCATTAAGCGTTTCCCATTTATCACCCAGGGTTTCTTCAAGACAGGCTTCATAGCTTTCCCACGGGAATGCCTCTGCAATGCTGCCCCCCATCTCTTGTGCTATCCGAATGATCACGTCCCCGACATTCATCGTATCAAAAAGGGGTTCAACAACGGGTCGGGCCAGCCCGATAAGCGGCTGTGCCATGCCGGCCGTAACCGGAACATCTTCGTAACGCTCGAGATAACAATGATTCGGCAATATGAAATCCGCATGCATGGCAGTCTCGTCCATATAAGATGAAAAACTGACCACAAAGGGTATTTTTTCAATTTGTTTTTGAAAGGATCGGGCATCCGCCATGGTGTAATATGGATTTGCATTGGATACCAACAGCGCTTCCAGTGAATAGGCACTCTCGGCATCCGGCAGGCGATTCAGCAATGAGGATGTCAGTGGATATTTACCGGCGCCGGCACCATCGATCCGTTGGGCTGCCAAACCGTTTTCGGCAACATCGTCCATCTCAGCGTCAGGCCAATCAATGTAATCCGGTTTCGGAACCGCCACTACACCTCCAGGCCGATTGATATTTCCCACCAGGGCATTCAAAGCATGTATCGCCATGGTTTCATTCAGGGCAAACGGTTCATCGCCCTGACCTCTTCCGCAAATTGCCAATGGACGGGCAGCCCCTGCAAACTGCTTGGCCAGTTTTTGAATCATGGCCGCCGGGACACCGGTTATTGCCGTGACTTTGTCCGGTGTGTAATCTTCCATGACCAGGGCTTTCCAACCGGAAAACCCGCCGGCATGCTGTTCGACAAAATTGCTGTCGTAAAGGCCATCGTTAATCATGACATGCATGATTCCCATGGCCAAAGCGGCTTCCGTTCCAGGCTTGATGGCAATCCATTGATCTGACTTGGCTGCCGTATTAGACAGACGCGGTTCGATCTGAACAGTTTCGATACCGCTCTCCTTCCATCCGCTGTTGGCCTTGAACATCCTCACCGGAGAGCCCCAGCCCTCGATAAGGCCACTGCCAAAGCTTAAAATAAAATCCGCATTTTCAAGGTCGTACCCTACCATGGCATCGGACCCATGCATGATTCTCATAGTGAGTTGCAGAGAGTCCTGCAGGGACGGGACCGTCATTACGTTGGGTGATCCGTAGGCCGTCATCAGGCGTTTGAAAAGCTCAGGAACGGTGCCGTATCGGTTCCCCGAAATACATCCGACTTTTTGCGGCTGGCCATTCTCCCTCAATTCGGACAGCTTGCTCACAACTTGGCCAATGGCATCATCCCAGGAGATGGGTTCCCATCTGCCGCTGCCCCTGCTGCCGGTCCTTTTCATGGGTCTGGTCACACGGTTGGGATTGTAAAGAAGTTGCAGCCCGGACAGACCCAGCACACACACACCACCGTCATTGACAGGATGACCTGTCTGACCTTCAATCTTGACGGTTCTGTCTTCGATCATTCGTACGGTAATGCCGCAGCCACCAGGACAAAGGGTGCACGCAGATGATTCATAAAATGTTTCGCCTTTTGCAATGACAGGTGTCCAGGGCCAATTCTGTGACCAGATGGAACTGTCGTCGGTCATTTTCCAGGGCAACGGTGTCAACGCTGTTCCGGCTGCGCCGCCGATTACCAAGGACAAAAAACATCTTCTGTCAATTTTCATAGATTTTCCCCTAAATTGAAAAAGGAATCTTTATCGTCATCAATTGATATCCCTGCCACACGAGGTCGAATGGACCGCAAACTATTTGTGGCATACGAAACATCCGCCCTTTTCGGTTTGGACACTCCCCTGGCGTACATTCTCTTTGACGTGGCACTCTGAGCAATCATCCATTTTCATCCGATCCCATGTGTTCTTTTTCAGGCCGATCATATTTTTACCCCAGAGATCGCGGCTGTAACCCGTGATACGGTTTTCTTCATACACTTTCATGTGATCGGATTCTCCTACATCCCCATGGCACGTTTCACAGGCCATTTCTGCCGTAAGGACATGGGCGGCATGTGGGAAATAAACACAGGCAGGTTGTTTGGAATAGACCAACCAGGGGATTTCTCTCTCCGGTGTCACGTATTCCTCGATGAGCTTCTCTTCGGCCTCGCTTTCTCCCAGTGCCTCTTCATGGCACTCCATACAGCTTTCCAGGGTCGGAATCCCTGCAAAAGAACCGTCCTCACGAAAATAGTGACAACTTTCACAGCCATCACTCACTTCAGCTTGATGGAGAACATGGTTGAATTCAACTGGCTGGTGCTTCTGGGAATACAACAGTTTTGGGAAGATGCCCCAACCGACAACGAGGCTTAATGCGAAACCGATGATAAAAAATAAGATAACGGGTCCGGCGGGTCCTTCGGTCTCCTTGACGTCGACCGCAGTGGTTCGATCCTCTTGTTTGCTCATGAAAACTCCGTTGAATCTGTGGTTAAACATCGAAGCAAGGCTCTCAAGACAAACCTAAATTGAACATTTCCATAGATTGAAACGCTCACTTTAGGGCAACGTTATTTGAGCCCGTGGGTTTGGATAGGGTGGGAGGAACCATGGGCCAAAATAACCTGCGATCTAGTACATAGTGTACCTTTTTTTGTCAAGGGAAAATCAGTCCACAACGGTGGGGAGAGCCTCGATAAAAGCAGCGCTGTCATTGACCAAAAATCGCTTTGAAAGCGTTTCCAGGTCCTCAGGTGTAATGCCGGCATAATCGGAGACGATGGATCGACTCCATTCGATTTTCTCGGGGTTTCGCTTGGAACCTACAAGAACCGTTTTCAGCCAGTACCCGTTCCGCTGCCGCATATCCTTAATGCTGTTCAGAGTGGGCCCCAGACTCCGTTTGATCTCGTCCGTTGATATCTCACTCAGGGACAGGTCTTCGGCAATTTTTTGAATCTCGTCAACAACCAACCGGGCCCTGGCCGGAATGACCTCGACAACGACATTGAAAACACCAAAACCGTCATGTATACGGCTGGCCATGTTATAGGCAAAAGGCGAATAAGCCTCTCCAAGCTTTTCCCGAATTTGAATCCGCATCCTTTCCGAAAACACATCTGCCAAAACATTCAGTCGACGGGTTTTATGGATATCCCATATGTCGTCGGTGGCATAGGAAACATACACCAGTCCATTGGGTATTTTGGTATCGACAGCTACGCGAAGGTGCTTCCCTGAGGGGAAAACAGGGCCGCCGGTTCTTTCATGGTGAAACTTTTTTGCGGGCGGCAACATGCCGAAATATTGAGCGGCCAGTTCGATAACACTATCGACATCAAAATCACCCACAACCGAAAGTTCATAATCAGAGCCGGACAGGGCCCTGCCGATCCAGTTGCGTACGTCATTTAGACGCAGTTTTTTGAACGCATTATGGGAGGGGAGCCCAAAACGACTGTCCCCGCCGGCCAGAAATCTTTTACCCTGAAGGGTTATAACACCTTCCAGGGTGTGTGAAATCTCTTTATATTGACTATCGAACTGGCTCATCACCAGGTCAAATGCCTCTTCCCTGAAACCGGGGTCCTTGATGTTCGCATACAAAAGCTGGAACAACAGGGGTAATTCCTGTGGGATGGATTCCCCATTCAGCATAAACATGGCCTCATCGATACCGAAAACAACCTGACTCTGCTTTCCAGCCAGCGCGGTTTCGAGGGCGTTCCTGTCAAGAGACCCCAGTCCACTTTCATTCAACACAGCCATGGCAAGTTCGGTAAGACCGGCAAGTTCCGGAGGTTCGCTGAACCTTCCTTTCCCGAAAGACAATGTCGCCAGTATCTCATCATCCTTGTAATCGGTCTTTTTGAGATTTAATCGAAATCCATTCTCAAAATCGATCTGGACGATATTCAGGTCATCGTGGATTGTTTTCTTGATAATACGGCCCATCCCGACAGGTTCCGGCAGGTACGGGAAATGAATATTCTGCTTTTCCGTCAATGGTGAGATGCTTTTCTGAATACTCTCCCGGTATGACTGCAGGATGACTGACGCCGGTTCAATTCCCTCCTGGGACAAATCGGCATTCCCGGTAACCTGTATCAATCGATGATGTTGGGCCCAGGTTTCTCGAAAAGCACGATTTATGTCATCAATTGTCAGGGATGCCACAAAAGGTACCATCAGGTCCTTTTCATCCGTAGGTGAAAGCATGACACGGTTTGAATTGAGCGCCCCCATCATCCGGCGGGCCAGTGCCTTACTGTCCCTTGTTCCCTTTTGGCTGTCTGCCTGTTCAAGATTCGAAATAACATCCTTTTTCACCCTTTCCAGTTCCGACGCTGAAAAACCGTAGGCCAGGGCTTGTCTTAAGTCCTGCTCTAAAAATCCCAGAAGTGCTTTCCATTCATCGGGAGCGCCGTCGGCCGATATCATGGCATAGGCTATCTGTTTTACAAACAGACCCGAACCGATCCCGGCGGAGGTACCGGGAGTCTTGGGTGTGCCGATGCGTGCGTCCAGTCGATTTTGCACGATCTGGTCGGCAATACGCTTTTTGATACGCCCTTTACGAAACGCCAGACTATCCGGCCTTAACGGCTCCTTGCTCAAAACCTCGATGGTCACCGTCGTGTTTCCGGCTTCCGCTTCATGGTGATGAAACACCTGAACACCTTTGTGTTGGACATCGCCAAATTCGATTTCCGGCATTGCCGCCGCTCTAGGGGAAAAGGATGCAAAATATTCCGAAATCAGGGCCGATGCCATGTCCATGTCAAAAGCACCCACAGCCACCAGTATCATCGTTTCCGGTCGGTACCACATATCGTAGTACGCCTTTAGATCTGCCTGCGTTGCCTCCTGGATAACCTCCTCTTTGCCAATGGGAAGCCGTCGGGTAATTCGGGCATCGGGCAGTTCAAACATGAGTCCCGAAACAAATGTACGGTATGAGGCCGAATCCCTCTGACGTTTTTCCGCCAGAATGATTTTGCGTTCCCGTTCTATCTCCGATTCCAGGAGCAGCGCCCCTTTGGCATAATCCTGCATCACAAGAAGGCCTTTTCGAAAATTTTCTTCATGACCATCCGGCAGAAAGATATCGTACACAGTTTCGAAAAAACCGGTATGGGCGTTGGCATCAGCCCCGAATTGCATGCCGATGCTTTGAAAATATTTTACCAATTCACCCGGCTTGAAATGTTCCGACCCGTTGAAGAGCATGTGCTCCAGAAAGTGGGCCAGGCCTTGCTGGCTATCTGTCTCATTGGCGGAACCCGCCTGAATGTTCAGGTGCACACTCACCCGGTCCTTGGGGTTCTGGTTCTGCATCAGCACATACCGGAACCCGTTGTCGAGCCGGCCGAAAACCATTTCAGGGTCCAATGGCAAATCACTTTTTTCATGCGGCCAGACAGACTGTGGTAACGCAATGGCACTTTGCTGTGCTGCCATGAGGGTAATGGCATCATAAGGACCGAATAGTCCGAAAAATCCGACCAACAAAATAATGGCAAATATTATTTTACGCATACGACCATCCTTGCATCTCGTTCTATAGTTAGTGCCCATCCACAAATGATCTTTTTCCGCGATATCGGCGTTGGACGCCATGATCTTGTGCAAAAATCCTCATTTCTGGACGGACGCTAGTTCCTAAATTGAGCGATTGTCGAGGTTGCCGTAGCTACAAGGAAGATGCTGTTCCGCTCTTGTCTGGGCGTAGCTCGAAGAGCGAAGACCGAATAGTGAACTATGCGGTATGGCATCTGACGCCGTAGATGCGGTAAGATCGGCAATCGCAAAGCGATTTTATTTTGACATTCGCGTATGCCTTCGTCTATAAGCTGTTACAACTTTTATTAAGTTAAGCCTTATGAGCCAAAAATCAATGATTGCATATAAAGATGTTCTCAATCAGCCCCAGTATGAGGCTGTTTCATTCAATGACGGTCCCCTTCTCGTTATAGCAGGAGCAGGGAGCGGAAAAACCCGGACATTGACCTACCGTGTCGCCAGAATGGTACAAGATGGTATTCCCCCCGCGTCCATTCTGCTGCTGACGTTCACGCGAAGGGCCTCTCAGGAAATGCTGAAGCGGGCTTCCGACCTCCAGGACAACCGATGCGAAGGCGTATCAGGCGGAACTTTTCACTCGTTTGCCAATGCCGTTCTGCGTAGATATGCTTCCTGTATCGGGCTGAGCAACGCCTTTACCATCATCGATCGTGTGGATATGGAAAATCTGATCAGCATCCTCAAAAAGGAATCGGGTGCCGGATTGAAAGATCGCTCGTTTCCTAAAAATCGAACGCTTGCCGGCATTTTCAGCGCTTCCGTAAACAAGGTTCTATCCGTGGATGATATCATCTATGAAGACCATCCTCACCTGAAACAGCACATGGATGCAATGGTGAATCTTCACAACGATTATCAGCAATATAAATCCGGTCACAGCCTCCTGGATTATGACGACCTTCTCATCTGTCTACACCGGCTCCTGAGCGAAGATGCAGACATCCGGGATCGACTGGCATCCACGTATCAATACCTTATGGTGGACGAATACCAGGACACCAACCAGGTTCAAGCTGAAATTCTGTATCTTTTGACCCAGCAACACCAAAACATCATGGTGGTGGGTGATGATTCCCAGAGTATTTATGCTTTCAGAGGCGCCGCCATCGAAAATATTCTTTCATTTCCGAACAGATACCCGGATACGACCATCATTCGTCTGGAGGAAAACTACAGAAGTGTTCAACCGGTATTAACCCTTACCAACACCATCATCGACAGGGCATCCCAGAAATACACCAAAACCCTTTTTTCCACCATAGAGGGAAACGATCTGCCGGTTCTGGTTCGATCCGGTAGTGAAAACAGTCAATCCAGGTTTGTAATCGACAAAATAAAAGACTTGTCTCTGCAGGGTGTTCGATTGAATGAAATCGCTATCCTTTTCAGGGCAGGCTTTCATTCATTTGATCTCGAAATCGAACTGAGCAGGGAAGCCTTTCCGTTCATCAAGGTGGGTGGCTTTAAATTTATGGATTCGGCACATATCAAGGATGTCCTGGCTCATTTAAAGGTGGTTTACAATGCCGCAGACACTATCAGCTGGTATCGAATCCTTCTGCTCCTGGATCGTATCGGGCCCAAAAGCGCCAAAGATATTTTCAAGGCCATTCAAGAGCAGCGAAATGGCGTTAAAGGCCTTCAAACTGCGGCGTTGAGCGACCGGGTTTCAAAACAGGTGGCGGACCTGGCAAAGCTCCTTGCCGCGATGGATCCTGGCCGGATGTCCGTATCCACCCTGGGAGAAGCGGTCTTGTCCCACTACCTGCCGGTCCTGAAAAAAAAATACGACGACCACCCCAAACGCGCCAGAGACCTTGAGCAGTTGCTGGCCATTATGGAACGGTACCAAAGCCTGGAATCGTTCCTGACAGATATGGCCATTGAGCCGCCGACCACCGCCGTGGATGAAACATTTTCCATGACAATCCCGGAAGATCAGCGCCTCACCCTTTCCACTATCCATTCGGCCAAAGGGCTTGAATGGCATACGGTCTTTATCATTTGGGCGCTGGACGGCAGATTTCCCTCAGCCCATGCCATCAACAAGGGGGAAGAGTTGGAAGAGGAATTGAGGTTGATGTACGTGGCTGCAACACGGGCAAAAGAAAACCTGTTCATCACCTACCCGGGCCAGCTCTTTGATCGGATATCAGGTTCATTTCTGAATCGCCCGTCAAGATTTCTCGATGGAATTCCTCTGGATGTATTGGCGAGGGAGACAGTGTATTAACTGAAGGGTTCAAGGGGTCGAGGGGGATACAAGGGTCGGAGGGTGGCTGACAGCTATCAGCGAAGGGCACCTAACAGCCTACAGCCTAAACTGCTAAAAAGCCACT
>JAOZSO010000108.1:0-9326 GCA_029939655.1 Desulfobacterales bacterium | reverse complement strand
AATCTGTCGTCCGCCTTGATCTCACGCAAAAATCCTCATTTCTGGACGGACACTAGTCTAACAGCCGGAAAAAGAGAAGACCATAAATATAAAGAAAATGTATGCTGATGAAAAAATCGAAGCATGTCATCATCATCGGCGGTGGTGTCATCGGTGGGTTTGCAGCTTATTACCTGTTGGAAAATGGGTGGTCGGTAACCGTCGTCGATAAAGACCGTTTCGGCCAGGGAGCCTCCAGCAGCAACTGCGGCCTGATCGTCCCCAATCATATCTTGCCCCTTAACTCCCTGGATACCCTGACCAAAGCGCTCAAGTGGATGCTGATTAAAGATTCACCGCTATATATCAAGCCGCGATTGGACGTTGGTCTGATTAAATGGTTCTATCAGTTTGTTTGTCATACGCAACCAAAAGCTGTTTTGAAATCTGTGAAAGGCCGCCATGCATTGCTGCAGAGCAGTTTTGAGTTGTACCCGGCGTTTATCGAGGCAGAAAAGGTGGCCTGTGACTGGGACGTGGGCGGCTCCCTTCATATTTATAGATCCGCAAAGGGGTGGAATGATTATCGCAGGACAGATGCTTTTTTAAGACGGTTCAAGATAGAGGCGCAGCCCCTGGATAGGAAAGCAATGCTTGGGTTGGTGCCGGCCCTGGGAAATCGCGTCAGCGGTGGATGGTTTTACAGGCAGACCGCCCATCTACGGCCCGAACGGCTCATGTCTGAGCTACGCCGGATTCTTCTCGGTCGCGGAGTACGGATTTTGGAGGACTGTCCGGTTCAAACGTTTCGACAGGAAAATGGTATTGCCGTTTCCATTGTCACCAAAGACACGGAACTTTCGGCCGATGCATTTGTGCTGGCCACAGGGGCCTGGGCGCCCTGTTTCGAGAACGTGCTGGGGTGCAACCTTCCGATCCAACCGGGAAAGGGGTATTCCATCACCATGGATCGATCGCAATCATTTCCAAAGATCCCATGCTTTTTTGAAGAGCAGAGCATGGTCTCCACGCCCTGGTCCGATGCGTGTCGGCTGGGAGGCACCATGGAATTTTCAGGGTTTGATACCCACTTGAACCCACAACGATTGTCAGCTTTGACAAACGGTTTCAATGGCTATTCCGATCAATGGCAATTCAAAGAGAGAAAAGAAGAATGGTGTGGCTTCCGACCCATGACCATGGATGGACTGCCCTTCATCGACTGGTCGCCCCGGTTGAAAAATGTCATGATTGCAGCCGGGCATAACATGATCGGGCTCAGCGCGGCGCCGGGTACGGGGAAACTCGTCGCGGACATCATGGAGGAAGCATCGCCCCATATCAATCCACACCCCTACCGCATAGCAAGGCATCATAAATAATATCGCTGGGCGTAATCACCTTGATGGTCGGCCTTTATTCTGATATCAATTTCTTATTATTGTAATCAGGCGGGAGAGTAGCCCAATGCATCTGTTTTATCGGTTCTTTATCCGTACACTGGTATGTTTATCCCTGGCAATGTTTGCGGGGGCCAATTTTACTTCTTTTTCATATGCCCAGGAACAGAAAAAAGCACGTCCAGCTGTTCCGGTCAAGACGGCGCCTGTTCTGAAAAAGACCGTCCGTGACCGGATTTCCTTGATCGGCACCACAAAGCCTATCCGGGAGAGTGTCGTTGCATCCGAGGTGTCGGGTCTGGTGGAGGCCTTTTATGTCAAAGCCGGGGACTTTATCACCAGGGGAACGCCGCTGGCGGTATTGGGGTCTACCGGTGCGCGGCTACGGCTTAAAGGAACCATGGCTGCCCGTGCCGGTATCCAGGCGGCACTCGTTCTGGCTGAAAAGGAACTGCAGCGCATCAGCAGTCTCAAGAGTAGCAACAGCGTGGCGGAAAGACAGTATGACGAAGCTTTCTACAATCATAGTGCTCTTGAAAAAGATCTTTTAATGAATGCGGCTGATATCGAACAGTTGAAATACGAAATTTCCAAAAAAAGTGTTCAGGCGCCTTTTGCAGGTTTTGTTGCGGCAGAGCATACCCAGGTAGGGGAATGGATCAAAACCGGCGGTCCGGTTGTAACGCTGGTGGACATGAACCGCATCCTCATCACGGTGGATGTACCTGAAAAATATATAGTGGGGATCAAATCCAACAGCACTGTCCGTGCGGTCATCACTAGCCTGGGTAAATCACCCCTGTCCGCAACCGTTTCCACGATTCTTCCAATGGGAGATTCAAACGCCAGAACATTCTCTGTACACATCGAGTTGTCAAACAAGGGTTTCAGGATAAAGAGCGGCATGGCCGCAACGGTCACGTTCAGTGTCGGGGAGAAGCGAACGGTCAAGCTGCTGCCCAAGGATGCCATTGTAACGTCTGGGAACCTGCGCCTGGTCTATACCATCGACAGTGGCAAGGCCGTTCCTGTTCCCGTCAAGGTCGTGGGCTACTATGATAGTGATGCCGCAATCGAAGGGCCTCTGGAACCGGGCCAACAGGTGGTTACACGGGGCAACGAGCGCTTGAGACCCGGTCAGGCCGTACAGGTTGTTAACTGATGAAACTTGTCGATACTGCTATCAAAAGACCGGTAACCGTCATTGTGGGCGCTATCCTGCTTGTCCTGTTCGGTTTTATTTCGCTTTACAGAATTCCGATCCAGTTGACGCCGAATGTCGATCTACCTGAAGTGTCCGTGGAAACGAGATGGGAAGGCGCAAGCCCTCAGGAGGTGGAACGGGAGATTATCGATGTCCAGGAAGAGGAGTTGAAAAACCTCGAAGGACTGGACAGCATGGAAAGTGAAAGCCGGGACAGCTATGCCTACATCAACCTGATGTTTGAGATCGGCACGGATCCGGATGATGCCCTGCTACGGGTGTCCAAGAAGCTGGACCAGGTAAAAAAATATCCAGCTGACGCAGACAAACCCCTGATCAAATCCGGGGGCCGGCGAGAGCAGGCTATCGCCTGGATGGTATTGAAAACCGGAGATGGCTACCAGGGTATTTTGAATCAGGAGTTTGACTTTATCAATGATCAAGTCAAACCTTTCCTGGAAAGAATCGATAATATTGCTTCGGTCAATGTTTATGGGGGCCAGGAAAGGGAGCTTACCGTCACCATCGACACGGAAGCGATGGCCGCACGCAAAATTACCATACCCGAACTTTTAAGGGCACTGGCTGTTGAAAACAGGAACGTGAGTGCCGGCAGTTTTGATGAAGGCAAACGAAAATATGTCACACGGACGGTGGGTGAGTTCAGGGATGTGACCGACGTTGAAAATGTTATCATCAAACGGGTGAACCATATACCGGTAAAGATAGGAGATGTCGCACATGTCCAGATCGGTTATGAAAAGCTGGACGTGGTCGTCCGACACGAAGGCTCACCCACCATCGTCATGAACGTGGTCCGGGAACCGGGTTCCAATGTACTGGTTATCATGAGTCGTTTGAAAGAGGTCCTGAAGGATCTCAATGATTCGATTCTCAAGGACAGAAAGCTGATGATCCGCCAAGTCTACGATGAAACCCGTTATATTTACAGCGCCATCGATCTCGTGCGGAAGAACATTTTTCTTGGGGGTATTCTGGCGGTTATAGTGCTGATTCTGTTTCTAAGGAATATTGCCAGTACCTTTATTGTTTCTTTGGCAATCCCCATCAGTGTAATCGCCACCTTTCTTATCATGACCCTGCTGGGACGTAATATCAATGTGGTCAGCCTGGCAGGACTCAGTTTTGCCATCGGCATGGTGGTGGATAACTCCATTGTGGTGTTTGAGAATATTTTTCGTCACCGTGAAATGGGGAAATCGCGTGCCAAGGCCGCCTATGACGGTACTGTAGAAGTCTGGGGAGCCGTCCTGGCGAGTACGCTGACCACCGTGGCGGTATTTCTGCCCATCGTATTTGTACAGGAAGAAGCGGGTCAGCTTTTTCGTGATATCGCCATTGCTATCAGCAGTGCGGTTTTGTTGAGTTTAGTGGTGTCCATTACCGGTATACCGACGCTGTCTGCCAAGATTCTGGGTCGGGTCGATACAAGCTCTCCAAAAAGGAGGAGCCGGTTTTCCATAAAAGGACTGGCCGGTGGGTTCGTCAATATGATCACCCGTTTTATCTACTGGATGTGCGGCTATGTGACCGCCAGGGTTATGGTGGTGTTTGTTTTAACCATCCTGTCCGTCAGCTTTTCCCTCGGGTTGATACCCAAAACAGAGTATCTTCCCCAGGGAAACCGGGAAATGCTGTTCGGTGTTCTCATACCCCCACCCGGCTATAACCAGGATGAAATGAAACGAATTGCCCAGGAGGTGGAAAAAGATATTCTGCCCTTAATCAACCATGAAGGAGATAGTGAAACGGCCCTGAAACTGAATCTTCCCCCATTGGAGAGCTTTTTCTTTGTGGCTTTCGGGCAACAGGCGTTTATGGGGATGATGTCCAAAATTCAAGAACGGACACGCGAACTGCTTCCATATATCTATGGTGCCCTCAGAAAAATACCCGGAATGATAGCCGTGGTTCAGCAGCCGGGACTTTTCGCAAGGGGCATCGGCAAGGGTCGATCCATCGAAGTTGAAATAACAGGCCCTGATCTGGTGCAACTGATCAAACTTGGACGACAGGTCTTTGGAGGTGCCATGCAGGTATTACCCGGCGCCCAGATTCGTCCCATACCGAGTCTTGACCTGGGAAGCCCGGAAATGCAGATAGTCCCCGACCGGGATCGTTTGACGCGATTAGGCATGACCACTGCCGATCTGGGTACAACGGTCAATGTCCTGGTGGACGGCGCACGTGCCGGCGGGTTCCGTTTTCTGGGAGAAGAGATAGACCTCGTAGTCAAGACGGAAGAAAACAGAATATCAGAAATTCAGGATTTATCAGGCCTTCCGGTGATTGCACCATCCGGAGAAAAAGTGACCCTGGCATCGGTGGCAGATATCCGTTTGACGGAGGGGCCCAGCCAGATCAATCATCTGCATGCACAAAGAGCCATCACCATACAGATTATTCCACCAGCGGAAATTGCGCTGGAAACAGCCACCCAGCTGGTTGCCGAAAAGGTCATCGATCCTTTGAAGAGCAGTGGCGTTCTGGGCAATATCTACCAAATCCATATGGGAGGTACCGCAGATAACCTCACACGAACCCGGGAGTCACTCATGTGGAACTTTTTGCTGGCGGTGGTTATCAGCTATCTGCTCATGTCAGCTCTGTTTGAAAACTTTCTATACCCATTTATCATTATGTTCAGCGTTCCCCTGGCGGCGGCCGGGGGTTTCGTGGGTCTTTTTCTGCTTAACCGGTTTGTTATTTATCAGCCCCTGGATATTATTACCATGCTCGGTTTTGTCATACTGGTGGGTATTGTCGTGAACAATGCGATTCTTATCGTTCACCAGACACTCAACAATATGCGTAATGCCGCCATGGCATCGCGAGAGGCCATCACCGAGTCGGTTCGGTCACGAATACGACCCATCTATATGAGCAGCATCACCACGGTATGCGCCATGACACCCCTGGTGCTTTCACCCGGGGCAGGTTCCGAATTCTATCGCGGACTTGGCAGCGTCGTCATTGGTGGCATCCTGGTCTCGACAATTTTCACCATTTTTCTGATTCCTGCATTACTGAGTTTGACACTGGATACCGTATCCGGCCTCAAAAGAATATTGCACATAAAAAGCACAGAAACCTAAAGGAAGGAATATATGAAAACGTTTAAGTTGAAAGACATCAAGTCACTGACCTATCAACGACCGGAAATTGAAAAGGGATACGCGAACCAAACCCTTTGTGTGGATATTTCAGATGCGGATATTTCCATTAAACCGGTATCCGCCGAAATGAAGCAGACTTTTGTGGGTGGCAAGGGCTTTGATTTGTGGCTGCTGTGGCATGCTGTGTCCGGGAAGACCCAGTGGACCGATCCGGAGAACGCCATCTGTATGGCCTCGGGTCCCATGGGGGGGACACCATCCTATCCAGGATCAGGAAAAAGTATTGTGACATCCCTGTCACCTCTGACAGGATCAGTTATCGATTCCAACGTAGGCGGATATTTTGGTCCCTATCTCAAATTTTCGGGATTTGATGCCCTGGAGATAAAAGGCCGAACCTCCCGTGAAGTGGTTATCTATATTGACGGTATCGGCGAGACAGTGACCATTTTCGAGGCAGAGGGCCTGCCTGAAGATGCCTATGAGACCTCGTCTGTGTTGACCCGGCATTTTGGGAATGAAAAACCCAGGGGAATTTCTGTCGTATCCACAGGCCCGGGTGCAAAACATACCTTGATGGGCTGTCTGAACGTTACCTGGTACGACTCAAAACGGAAACGGGCCAGATATAAACAGGCTGGTCGCGGTGGGCTGGGCACGGTTTTTGCCCATAAAGGCATCAAAGCGGTTGTTGTGCGTTGGGATACCGTTACCATGGGCGCCAATAATCCTGCCGACATGGAAACAATGAAGACCGTTGCCAAAAGCTACTCCAGAGAAATCGTCGAACTGGACCCGAAACAGAATGAGATGGCAAAGATCGGTACGACCCATCTGGTCCCTATTATGAACGATTTTGATCTGCTGCCGACGCACAATTTCAAATTCGGGCAGCATAAGATGGCAGGCCTGATCGGAAAGGATGTTTATAAAGATATCTTCGATCCGGGATTCGACGGATGCTGGATAGGTTGCACCGTGGCCTGCTCTCATGGTGTAAAGGATTTTGTGCCACTGACAGGCCCTTACAAGGGTATCAAGGTTTTTGTGGACGGGCCCGAGTATGAAACCATTGCCGGGTGTGGATCCAATTTGGGTATCTTTGATCCTTTTACCATTATCGAAATTAATTTTTACTGTGATGCCTATGGCCTGGATACCATCTCGGTGGGGACCACCATGGCATTTGCCATGGAATGTTTCGAAATGGGCCTTATCAACGAAAGCCATACAGGCGGACTGAATCTTCATTTCGGCAATCGGGATGCAGCCCTGGAGCTGGTTCATCAAATGGCCAGGGGAGAGGGGTTTGGAACGGTGCTCGGCCAGGGTGTTCTCCGGATGAAAAAATTGTTTGCATCGGAATTTGGCGCGGATGCGCAAATCCTGCAGGATATAGGAATGGAGTCAAAGGGGCTGGAATTCTCCGAGTACATGACCAAGGAATCACTGGCCCAACAGGGTGGATATGGCATGGCACTCAAAGGACCGCAGCACGATGAGGCATGGCTTATCTTTCTGGACATGGTACACAATTATATGCCCACCTTCGAACAGAAAGCAGAAGCGCTGCACTGGTTCCCCATGTTCCGTACATGGTTTGGCCTCTGTGGTCTATGCAAGCTTCCCTGGAATGACATTGTTCCGGAAGATAACAAGGACACCGATGAGCCCGCCAAGGTGATCAAGCATATGACGTGGTACGCCCAGTATTTCGGTGCCGTGACGGGGCGTAAGGTCGTTCCTGAGGATCTCATCACTATCAGTGAGGCAGTCTACAACTTCCAGCGAATCTTCAACCTGAAAATGGGGTTTGGGACAAGAGCGCAGGACATCCTTCCGTATCGTGCGGTGGGGCCGGTGACGGAGGAGGAATACGAATCCCGTCAGGAACGCTACGATGGCCAGCTATTAGAGAAGCATGGCGTCCAGATCGAGGGGAAATCAACCGCAGAAAAGGTGACTGCTTTACGCAAGCTGCGGGAAGAACGGTATGAACAATTAAAAGATGCGGTGTATGAGAGAAGAGGGTGGACACAGAACGGTATACCGACAATAGAAACCGTCAAGCGTCTGGGCATTGATTTTCCAGATGTTCTGGAGATCCTCAAGGAAAACGGAGTTACAATGTGATTACACTGGATGGTGAGAAGATGCTCTGGCAAAATGGAATGACCGTATCGCATTTGCTGCAGGAGATCGCCGATGCTCATCAATACGCCGTGATCAGGGTTAATGGCAAGTATGTGTCCCGACCCAGCTTTGATACGTATGTCATTCCGGACGACGCTGAAATATATTTAATACCGATGATTGCAGGAGGGTAAACAGAGTTGCACTGAAAGCAGATGGCAGCTGCATCAACTGCCTTGATTTCTCGTTGAATAGGGTATGGTCCCTGTACTTTTAACTTAAGTGAGTGATCCCAAAAAGCAAAACGCTCACCTTAAGTAAAAGCATATAGATGCGTTCTTCAACTCACTATTTTATAAGGAGGCGTCATGCTTACATTCAGTTCACAATAGTTGCGTAATTTGGGTTTGAATTCAGGCGTTTGGATATAGAAATTCCTGTATTTTGATATGAATTAGGGCTGTTATACAATATGTTGATCTTGCACGATTTTTGCATCATAAGAATTCAGTCAATCCGCAGTGGGTTGATATATTCCCAATATCCAGAACGGTGCGTAAGGGTATGAAAGATTATTCGGTTCTCAAATCAAGCAGGGAGGCGCTCCTGAGAAAGGCTGGTTTTCAGGAAGACCACAACATTTTTAATAGCGACTCTCTGAATCAGATACTCGAATTTCAAGTCGAGGGTGATGGGAACGATACGGGTTCCTCCGGCGATCAGAATTGATAGGTGACAGCCACAATTAATGATGTGTTGCCTATTCCTCCCTAATTTATCAAATCATATACCCACCTGCCATTGAACAACGAACCGATAAAGGAGGTCAAAACCATGGGGCATCCGATGTTAAGATGTACCGTCACATTGATGTTATTCTGGATGATCATCGCACTGACCGGCTGCAGTGGTATGAAACATATTGAGGGAGAAGGGGATTCCAGTGTCCTGGAGCCGGTATCCTGGCCACAGCCAGTCTTTTTGCAAGCAGAGAAAGAACAAACAGCTCCCGGTCTTTCCGTTATGTATTCCTCTAAAAAACTCCGACATATTGACGAGATGCCGAGCAGAAATTGGATGGCAAAAAAAGGATTGCCTGGCGAACCGATCCAGGTGATCGCCCACCAGTTCGGGAATGGTGAAGTGTTCGGCAGCGGAAAAAGCCGGGAGGTTTGTGTGCAGATGCAGGGCTATCTGAATTTCAAGGAAACCGGGAGATACCTGATCAAAGCCAACAGTAACGATGGCATTCGTGTTTTCCTGGACAACAAAATGATTCTCAACGATCCGGATGTTCATGCAGCCCGTTTTACACCGGATGCAGAGATCGAGATCAAGCAGCCGGGCCGATATGCCGTCCTGGTGCGGTACTTTCAGAGAAAGGGAACGGCAACCCTGGAAATGTACTGGAAAACACCTGGAGCCGACAGGTTTGACATCGTACCGGCTATGGCGTATTCACACGACAGTTAG
>JAOZSO010000107.1:0-9342 GCA_029939655.1 Desulfobacterales bacterium | reverse complement strand
GGGTCAAGACTTATCCCCTTGAATCTCATCGAAAAATACCCTATAGTCCACCGATCATTGTCAAAGATATCCTGACGTGATGTGAATTATTTATCATCAGAGCCCATGAGGAGACCCCATGAAGAAAATTGTATTTCTCGTCCTGTTGCTGGTTTTTTTCATTCCTGTGTTTCATGCCGTGGCAGCGAGTCCGCAAAAAGGAGGCAGCCTGACTGTCTGTCAACCAGCGGAACCGTTGGGACTCGACCCCACAGCCAATACGGCTTCTGCCATCGACAGGGTGGTGTATGCGAATATCTTCGAAGGGCTCATCAAGGTCGACAGCAACGGCCGGTTTGTACCGGGATTGGCCACGGACTGGTCGGTGTCATTAGACGGGCTTACCTATGATTTCATTCTTCGAAAAGAGGTACGGTTTCACAATGGTGAACCGTTTGATGCGCAGGTGGCCAAATGGAATCTTGAACGAGCCATGGGTGAAGGGACTGTCAATCCACATCCGGAGTATTTCAGGGGCATTCAGAATATCGATATAATTGATACCGATACCCTTCGTGTCGTACTCAAGGAAGTGGATGCTCTGTTCATCGCCCACATGGCCGAAGGAGATGCCGTGATGCTCCCCATGAAGAGCTACGAGTCAGCCAAGTCAAACCCCATCGGAACCGGGCCTTTCAGGTTCGTCGAGTGGGTGCGGGGAGACCGTGTGGAAATGCGGCGCTTTGACGGTTACTGGGATCCGGCACTTCCTTATCTGGACAGGGTGACCTTTAAATTTATTGGTGATACCAGTGCCCAGATAGCAGCACTTAAAGCCGGCGATATCGATGTCATCGGTTATATCGGTGCGCCGGAGTCGGTGATAGCGTTGTCAAAGGACCCACGGTTCAAGGTTTTTGCCGGCTCGACTACCGGCGAAGTCATCATGTCCACCAACAATAAGACCAAACCATTTGACGATGTGCGTGTTCGACAGGCCATGGCATATGCCATAGACCGGCAGACGGTTGTGGACCTGGTGATGTTCGGTTATGGCACACCTATCGGCTCACACTGGTCCCCGTCGACCCCCTATTATGTCGATTTAACGGACAGATTTTCCTATAACCCGGAGAAAGCCAGAGAGTTGTTGAAAGCGGCAGGTTTCCCGGATGGCTTTGATGCCACCATCAAACTACCGGCTATCTACAGCTACTCCAAAAGAGCGGGTGAAGTCATTGCAGATATGCTTGGGAAAGTCGGTATCCGGTTGAAGATTGAAATTGTGGAATGGGGCCAGTGGATTGACCGGATATTCAAGAAAAGAGAATACCAGCTGACCATGATGGGTCATGTCGAGGCATGGGATATCGGCATCTCTGCGAATCCGGACTATTACTTTCAGTATGACTCTCAGGCATTCAGAGATGCATATGCAAAGGCTCTAAAAGCACCCAATGAAGAAGAGAAGGCCCAATGGTTCGGTAGGTGCCAGGAAATTATCGCCGATGATGCCGTCAATGGCTATTTGTTTTCGGTATCGGGCTTGCCTACCATGAAAAAGAAGGTCATGGGCTGGTGGGAGAACTATCCAACTGTGGCTCTGGATTGTACCCGGGTGTGGCTCGAAAAGTAAAACCTTGTCTATGCTCGTGTAACGATTTTATGTTAGAATTTGTTTCGTATTTCGGTTTTCGAATTTAAAATTATTTCAATGTGATATGTCAAAATATCTCATCAAAAAAATCTTCACCCTTGGTATTCTTCTGTTCCTGGTTTCATGGATTGTTTTTGCGGTTCTGTTTATCCTGCCCGGTGATCCGGCCCAGATTATCCTGGGTATCAATGCAACGCCGGAGACCCTGGCCAATCTGAGAAGTGAACTGGGTCTCGACCAACCCTTTTGGACTCAGTATATGAACTGGATCGGTCGTACACTTTCCGGTATCGGCAGTCGCTCTATCCATTATGATGTACCTGTGTTCGATTTGATCCTTTCCCGTCTGGCCGTCACGGGTCCGCTGGCGTTCATGGCCATGATAATCGCCGTGGCCATTTCTCTGCCCCTGGGAATATTTGCGGCACGTCACCAGAATCGGACCGGCGATATCTCGGTGATGACGTTCACACAACTGGGCCTGGCAATACCTGAATTCTGGCTGGGAATTTTGTTGATACTCTTTTTTTCCGTTAAGTTGGGGTTGTTCCCAGCGGGTGGATTTCCAGGGTGGATGGCCGATTTCCGGGGGTCTTTTAAGTCGCTGCTCTTGCCGGCATTTGCCCTGGGGGTTGTCCGTGCATCCATTCTCACCCGCGTAACCCGTTCGTCTGTTCTGGATGTGCTGCAAGAGGATTATATTCGCACTGCCAGAGCAAAGGGGCTCCGGGAAAGAACCGTTCTGTATGTGCATGCATTGCGGAATGCACTTATTCCCGTGCTAACCATTCTCGGTCTTCAGATGGGGCAGTTGTTGGCCGGCGCCATCATCATTGAAAATGTTTTCTACCTGCCCGGGCTTGGGCGTCTGGTGTTCCAGGCGATCGGGCAAAGAGATTTGCCGGTTGTTCGGGAAATCGTCCTGTTTATGGCTGCAGCGGTGGTCATTGTTCACTTTCTCGTGGACCTGGCATACGCAGTCATCGATCCCAGAATAAGACTTGAAAGATGAAGAAGCCTTTAAAAAATCTTAACTTCAGATGCGGACTTGTGTTAACAGCCGTAGTTGTTCTGGCAGCGGCCATCAGTCTTGTTTGGACGCCTTATGAGGCCAACATAATGAATCCCGGACACCGGCTGGAGGCGCCATCTTTTCGCCATCTTCTGGGTACGGACCAATACGGACGGGATGTTATGTCCCGCGTCATGGTGGGTGCCGTCAACTCGATTGCCGTGGGTCTGGCAACTGTTGCTATCGGTATGATGGCGGGAGTTGCCCTGGGTTTGATTGCGGCATACTTCGGGAAATGGGCGGACGAGTCCATTATGCGGTTTTCCGACCTGCTCTTCGGGTTCCCGGCCGTTTTGACAGCCATACTTATCTCTGCCATATGGGGGCCCTCTATCAGCAATGTTATGGTGGCCATCGGTATTTTTTATATTCCAGTTTTTGCCAGGCTCACCAGAGCTGTAGCCTTGACTATATGGGGTCGTGAATTTATTGATGCAGCCCGTGCCAGCGGCGCCAGTGAGTGGTCCATCACCATTCGCCATGTACTGCCGAATTTAATATCTCCTCTGATTATCCAGGCCACCATTCAATTTGCTGTTGCTATTCTGGCCGAGGCAGGCTTGAGCTATCTGGGGCTCGGTACCCAGCCGCCTCATGCCTCGTGGGGGAGGATGCTTTACGAAGCACAGACATTTATGGAGATTTCACCCTGGATGTCGATCTTTCCAGGCGTTGCCATCGCCTGGACCGTGCTCGGTTTTAACCTTCTCGGCGATGGTATCCGGGACAATCTGGATCCGTATATGCTATGAGCAATAAGTTTTCAAGCCTTAATCTGCTTACCACTTACTTCTTACTGCTTACTGCGAACAGGTAACTGCAATGCCTTCAACGCTTCTAAAAATCCAAGATCTGTCTGTTTCCTTTGATACACCACAAGGTGTTCGGGGAGCGGTGGACCACGTGTCCTTTTCCATGGAGGAAGGGGAAACCCTGGGACTCGTGGGGGAATCCGGATGTGGCAAGAGTGTAACGGCCCTGAGTATTCTCGGCCTGGTGGATATGACAACGGGCGTCGTCGAATCCGGTCGCATTCTGTTCAGAGGGGAAAATCTTCTGAGCATCAGCCCGGAAGCACTGCGTCGATTGCGGGGTAACGATATTTCGATGGTTTTTCAGGAACCTATGACATCTCTTAACCCGATCCTTCCTGTGGGCAGACAGATTGCCGAACCCCTCATGGTCCATCAGGGACTGTCAAAAACCGAAGCCTACGCGTCGGCGGCGACATGGCTGGAATGTGTTAAAATACCGATGGCCCGGAAGCGGATGAAGGAATATCCTCACCAACTTTCCGGCGGTATGCGTCAGCGTGTGATGATCGCCATGGCCATGATCTGCAGACCCGGTCTTTTAATTGCAGACGAGCCCACCACCGCGCTGGATGTGAGTACTCAGGCGCAAATACTTACCCTTATCGAAAATCTCAAGGCCGATTTCAAGATGTCTGTGTTGTTTATAACGCACGACCTGGGTATTGTGGCCCAGACGGCCAACCGGGTGGTGGTCATGTATGCCGGACAGATTGTAGAGACGGCGCCGGTTACTGACATATTTGACAAGCCCGCACATCCTTATACAAAGGGGTTACTGAAGTCCATACCTCGGATGGGAACATCCACAAATGGGCCCAAAAAGCGGTTGCAGGAGATACGGGGTTCACTGCCCTCCCTGTACAAACCCATATCCGGATGCAGGTTCGCAGACAGATGCCCCGAGGTCTTTGAACCGTGCAGACAAAAAAGACCTGTCCTGTTGCCGGTTCAGGATGATCAGCAGGCGAGATGCTGGCTCTATGCATCATCCTAATGAGTTCATTGAGTTTGTTGAGTTTTTTGGGTTGTTGGATCGGGGAAGTGTTGTTATCTAATTCAGATTCCCTTGCTAACCCCACGGCCCCAATAAACGGGGATTTCCGCTTCGCTCCAACAAGCTACGGGGAATGTGCTTGCTGTTGCGGTTTGGTCACAAACAAGTCAACCGACTGCCATAGACAACGCAATAAACTCAAAGAACCCAAAAAACCCAAAGAACATATAACCAAGTTTAAAGGGTTACACGATAACATAAACGTTTTGTAACCGTTAAGTGACCTATTGTTGGAATCGAGAGACATGCCACAACAACCCATACTTGATGTTCAGGACATCGTTAAATACTTTCCTTTGACGGGTGGTCTCTGGTCAAAGCCGAAATCCCTGATAAAAGCGGTTGATGGTGTGTCTTTCCAGATACACAAAGGTGAAAGCTTTGGCCTTGTGGGTGAATCCGGATGTGGTAAAACCACCCTGGGCCGCATCATACTTCGACTTCTGGAGCCTACTTCCGGGAGCATCCGGCTTAATGGCGTGGAGATTACCCACCTGAATCGAAGAGAGATGCGATCCCTTCGCCGAGATGTGCAGATGATTTTTCAGGATCCCCAGGCAAGTCTGGATCCAAGGATGACGGTGGCGTCGATTGTCACGGAACCCCTGCGTTCGTTTCAGAAGGTCGGCAAACAGCAACTTTACAACAGGGCGGTGAATCTGTTGGAAAAAGTCGGCCTGAAGGCAGCTGATCTGGACAAATATCCCCATGCCTTTTCAGGCGGCGAGAGGCAGCGTATCGGTATTGCCAGGGCCCTTTGTCTTAACCCGGGCCTGATAGTCGCCGACGAGCCGGTCAGTGCCCTCGACATGTCCATTCAAGCCCAGGTGTTGAACCTTTTGGCGGACCTCAAGGCGTCATTTGATTTTTCCAGTTTGATCATTTCTCATGATTTGAGTGTGGTCAATCACATGTGTGACCGTATTGCCGTCATGTACCTAGGTATTATCGTGGAGATGGCGCCATCAACCATGTTCAGCCGCGTTCAGCGGCACCCCTATACAGCGGCGCTTGTTTCCGCAGTCCCCATACCGGATCCACACCGAAAACAGTCACCTGTTACCCTGGAGGGAGAGGTTCCCAGTCCTGTTGACCCGCCTTCCGGGTGTTTGTTTCATACGAGATGCCCGTATTGTTTTGACCGCTGCCGGGTGGAGCGGCCGACACTCACAGTGGCGACACCGGGGCACACGGTTGCCTGTTGGCTAAATAGCGGACGAGGCCTCGAACCGAATGTTTCACGGCACTGATGGACGTATTGACTGTGTTGTCAGTTTCGATTTGTGTATTGTTGCTTTCCATATAGAGAGTTCCAAACTGATTGCTGTTTTCTAAACCAAATATTGCTTCTGATGGTACAATTCCCTTTTTTAATTGTTCCTCTTGTGGATCAGATCCGTATTTAGCGAAACTTCCGTTAGTACCTTCCATTTGGAAGCGCCTATTTGGACCCGCTGAAAATGAACTGGCATGAAGAACTACTTCTAAAGCTTTATAGTGGAGTAAAACATGAAAATAATCAGTAGTGTTTGAATTCTTCCGCAAGGTTAAACACCTGGCTGTAAGTGAATCGGGCAAACCAAAAAGACAAATCGCCTGATCAACATCCCAGCGTCTATTGTGGAACACCGACAATATAAGGGATTGTCTTTTAGCAAAATTAGTTAGCTCTTCTGCTTCGCAACTTGTAGTTACCATCGGTTTTTCAAGGACTACATGAATCCCATGTTCCAGACATAGCTTTGCTAATGGGAAATGAACATCATTAGGAGCTGTAATAACAACTAATTCAACCCCAGAATTGACTATTAAATCATGAACGGTATCGAAAATTGAAACAGTCGGGTACTTCTCTCGAACTGTTTCAGTTTGCGAGCTGCTAATTGCTGTTAACTCAAATGATTCTAGTGATTCAATCAAAGGTAAGTGGAATGTCTGAGAAGAATATCCATATCCAATAACACCTACTTTTATCATTTATTACCTATCCTGTATTTGTCAACAGAGATACTGAGAATACAAAAAATAGCAAGTTAGTATATAGTTTCTGATTAATTACTGTTTAAAAAAGAGATTGACAAGAAATATCCCAACAAATTATGAATATTCTAAATGAATGTCGAAGTGTTGATACTGTGAGAACAGGGGAGCGACATGCAGATTCTTCTCGAGCGCCTTACCAAAGAACAGGCAGATACTTTTGGACTCGTTCTTTTATCCTCAGGGATACAACATGAGACCCGGCAAGGGAAAAAGGGCTGGACTCTGTGGGTTGCGGAAGATAGGTCGGAAGCGGCCAAGGGCCTGTTAAAGACTTACCTCGATGAGAACAAGGCGTTCAAAACCTCAAAAGAAATACCTTTGACGACTTACCGGAAAACCTGGGCAGGTGCATGGGGTGTGTTTGTTCTGCTTGCCTGGCATGTCGCCATAACCCTCGGGAATGATGTCGGCATGTTTCACCGACTGTATGGATCATCCGCACGTCATGTTGTCAGCGGCGAATGGTACCGTTGCGCCACAGCACTGCTTTTTCACGCAGACAGTGTACATCTTGCCGGGAATATAGTGGGGATGGCAATCTTTGCCACTGCTGTTTGTTCCATTACCGGGTGGGGTGTGGGGTGGTTTTTGATCCTGGCTTCCGGCATATCCGGCAATCTCATCAACGCCTATGTTTATGGATACGGACACAGCTCCATTGGCGCTTCCACAGCCGTATTCGGCGCCCTGGGTCTTCTGTCTTCTTACCAGTTCCTGAAAAAGATACAGACACCGAGTACCCGATTTCAGGCTCTGCTGCCCCTGGGGGCCGGCCTGGCACTCCTGGCATTCCTAGGGTCGTCCAGCCACACGGACATCATGGCGCACTTGTTCGGCTTTTTGTCAGGGGTTCTTATAGGATTGGTCTACTACTGGTTTGTCCGTAATCCGTTCGGGTGGAGATGGCAGGCCGGTGCACTTGCCAGCGTGATCTTCGTGCTGCTGACGGCATGGTTTCAGCCGATACTTACTTAGATAGCCACGACTTTAAAAAGGGGTCAGGTCTCCACTCTTCACAACTTGTCGAATTCTGTCAATAGTGGAGACCTGACCCCTTTCTGTGTTCAGCGATTAATCAAAAAGCGGAAAATCACGCATTTCAAACAGGTCGAAAAGGATGGGATCTTCGTCTCCAAACGTCAGGCCCAGGACCTCGTCGATCCATGCATCCATGAGCGCCCAGGCATCGTCTCGATCACCTGAATCTTAACCCTACGACTATACAGCGTCGAAGATCGAATCATACACAGAAGCCATATTCTGCCAGGAATACTGTGCAACACAATGGCGAAAACACTTCTGCCGGATTGTCTCAATCGAAAGCAGCGCCCCCGCAAGTTTTTCTACGAGGTCGTCAAAGTTCTGGTAAAAGATGTCAGGGTACGTCTCATACGGAAGTAGCTCCGGGTAGGTGAGCCGCTTTGGCAATACAGGGTAACAACCGCAATACAGGGCTTCAACGAGGCTTGCCCCGAAAAACTCCTGGCGCGATGTTATTGGGATGATGTCGGCGCGATGAAGCCACTGCGCATAATGCGCAAAATCTTCGACATAGCCGTAGTGCACGACCTTGTCTCCCAACGTTTTACGCGCCGTTTCAAATATGGGGTACTGTTGGCGGAAATGTTTTCCAAGAATCGCCACACGAAAATCAAGGCCTTGCTCATCAAGCCTGAACAACGCCTGGAAAAACTCCTCGGGATTTTTATCATATTCCCACCGATGATTCCAGAGAATGAGCGGATCCGGATCCGGATCGTCTTGTCGTACTTTCTGGAATTCAGGACGATCAAATTCCTGCAAATCTAACCCGAGAGGTAAGACATAACTCTTGGCCTGAATGGTAGCCACCGTGCCTAACTCATTAGGATCGGGAAATTGTTTCAGAAAGCGGGGCAGTTCGTCGAAAAACGCCGTGTAATGATACGTTGAGTTGAACACGACAAGATCAGCCGCCAACGCAGAGCTATAATTAATAAATCCATAATGGTGCTCACGTTTCTGAAGAATATCTCGATCTTTCGGCGACCAGGGATAGCAGAGTTGATTCTCGTGAAAATAGATTGCCACAGGAAGACGGGCGGTTTTGTGGCGAGTCAATGCCAGAAAGGTGGTGAGGTCGAGCATATCCGTGACAAGCAGCAGATCCGGCAACGCGTCGGACGCTAAAAGCTTCCGTGCCAGCGTGACGGCGCCTCCATGCATGCGCCACTTCCAATAGTTTCCGCTAAGACTCAGAATGTCAACGTTATGCTCGCTATGCTGAGCGTATTCAGTAGCCCAGGCGGCATGTGAACCGGTAAAGAATGGTTCTATGAGTGTGATATTTATTGGCACGATACTTCCACGGTTATTCAGGTCTTACTTATACACCTTTTTGGGGACGCATGTCAGCCTTGTCAATCCCTGCAATAGAAACCGGTGCTGTCATGGCATCGCGACGGAACGGTTCGCCCAGTTCCTGGTTCGTCATAACCTCGATGAAAGTGGTTTTACCTTCTTCCATCTGTGCCTTGATGGCGGTGTTCAGTTTCTTTGTTAAATCTTCCATGGTGGTCGCCTGAACACCGTTTAATCCGCATGCCCTTGCTATGTCAGCGTAGGAGACCTTCGGATTCAACTCGGTTCCAACGAAGTTATCGTGGTACCAGAGGGTGGTGTTCCGTTTCTCGGCTCCCCACTGGTAGTTGCGGAAAATGATCATGGTGATGGCAGGCCATTC
>JAOZSO010000106.1:0-9411 GCA_029939655.1 Desulfobacterales bacterium | reverse complement strand
ACAAAAAAACCAATTAATATCGTTGTTTTACCTTTTTCATTAATCCTGAATTAATCATTATTTTATAGAATCAAATCGACGAGATAACCGGTATTTATGGAAGCTATCTGGAACGAGATAAAATCTGCCATCAAGGAAAAAATTCCTGGCCATTGCTATAAAATGTGGATCGAGCCCATCGCATTCGACAAGACAACCGAAGACGGCGTGTTCCTGTCCTGCCCCAATCAGTTTTACAGAAAACGGATTCTCACCAACTATGCAGATTTAATGGAAACTGAAGTGAACCGGGTACTGGGAAAGTCGTACAAGCTATTTCTGGATGTGCGCAAGCAGGCAAAGGGATCTTTGGCAGGTGCATCACCGGCACAACACCAGATGCTGCTTCCGAGTATCCATTCGAAAATGTACAGTGGCAGAATGCTGCGACGGAATTTTACCTTTGACCAGTTTGTCGTTGGAAAGAATAATGGCTTGGCCTATTCAGCAGCACTCTCCCTGGCATCCAGGAAATCGAGCCAACAAAACTCCGTGTTCCTTCTGTCCAAGACCGGTAACGGGAAAAGTCATCTTTCCCAGGCTGTGGGGCATCATATCCTGTCGGCCTTTCCCACCGAGCGGGTATTTTATATCACGGCCGAGGATTTTACCAATGAGATGACCTACTCATTTCAAAACAACTCCATCGGAAAATTCAAAGAGAAATATCAGAATCAATGTGATGTTTTACTCATGGAGGACGTACACTACCTGAGTGGCAAGGGCCGAACTCAGCAGGAGTTGGCGCTGGTGCTGGACACGCTGTTTGAAGCGGATAAAAAAATTATTTTTTCAAGTTGCTACCTACCTGGTGACATACCGAAGCTGGACGAGAAATTGCGTTCCCGGCTTGGCTACGGCCTTATTTCTACTATCAAAACGCCAGGCTACAAAACACGGGTGAAGATTCTCCAGAAAAAATCGGCCGTAAACGGGTGTAAATTACCTCAGGAAGTGATGCACTATCTGGCTGATGCGCTTGCCGAGAACGTCCGGCAACTGGAAAGCGGCCTCATCGGTGTGGCGGCTAAATCATCCTTGCTGGGTATGGGTATCGATTTGAATCTGGCAGAGAGCGTTGTCAAGAATATTGTTCGACAGCGTAAAACCATTACCGTCGCTGTCATTAAAAAGCTTGTTTGCGAACAGTATAAGGTAAACCAGAATGATCTGGTATCCCGGTCACGAAAACAGCGTATTCTTAAACCGAGGCAGGTGGCCATTTATCTTTCCAGGCGATACACCGACCAACCCTTGCAGGCCATTGGTAAGAGTTTCAATCGGTATCACGCAACCGCTCTACACGCTATCGGGTGTGTTGAGCGCGAGTTGAAGCATAACGCCCCCCTCAAACAGCATGTGAAATATCTCAGCAAGAAACTTGAATCCGGTAACTTCTAACCCACATTTTTCACCCTTAAAAAAACAAAAAGCCTCGACTGATTCAGTCGGGGCTTTTTGTTTTTCATTCCCTAAAATTGACATTGCCGCATCATATAAAAATGCACAGCAATTTTATTATTGGATCTTGATGAACGTGCTGTTGGATGCCACGATGTCCTCGATGAATTCCATACGCACATTCTGGTGATATGCGATGACACAGCGCAGCTTCAATGCACATTTAGAGCAAACTTCGTCGGTGGCATCATAATCGCCGACACATCCCACCTGATCGTCCAGCGGCTCCAATTCCATAACTATTTTATCCATTTTGGTTCCTTATAAAATCATGAAATGAATTTAATTTTGTAACGATATTATATCAACCTAAAATGAGTGTTTCAGAATTTTGAAACGCTCAATTCAGGTTGAGTAATGATAGCATCTCAGCATGTATATTTCCGTTTGTAGCCAGAATTTCCTTCTTGTCGATGGTAAATGGATTATTGGCAAAATCGGTTACGACTGCACCGGCTTCCGAAGCGATCAGCACGGCTGCAGCCGTATCCCACGGGTGGAGATTTTGTTCCCAGAAACCATCAAAACGACCACAGGCCAACGCGCATACATCGACAGCAGCAGACCCAAGTCTGCGGATGCCCTGGGCAGCTCTCAGACAATTTTCCAGCCGGTCCGTGATGGTATCGAATATCGACAATAGATCATAGGGGAAACCCGTGGCAAGCAGGCTTTCTTGCATAACCCGGGTGTCGGAAACCTGGATGGGATGGTTATTCAGGAAGGCTCCCTCACCGGCAATAGCCGAGAACAACTCTCCTGTGACCGGGTTGAAGACAATTCCCATGATCGTTGTCTCCTTGAATGCATAGGCAATTGAAATCGAAAAAACCGGCACTTGGTGTGCAAAATTGACCGTACCGTCCAGGGGGTCGATGATCCATTGGTGATCCACGTCACATTGATCCAGGCCGCTCTCTTCTGCCAGGATCGAGTGTTCCGGAAAAGCTTCACGTATGATTCCGATAATGATCTTTTCCGATGCCGTATCGGCTTCAGTGACAAGATCAACGGGGCCTTTTTTCCGGATATCGGAAATATTTCCGAAATAAGATTTCAAGACCTTGCCGCTTTCAAATGCAGCCTTGATACCAGTTTGCTTGATTAAGTTCATATCCATAAGTGAGACCGTTATAGGTGATCTGAAGCGGATGTCAAGCTTCTTTTGGGTTATACGCTTAAATGATTTTTAAAGGGGGTAAAACAAGAAGGGTCCCGGGGTTCGAGGGTTCGAGGGTTCGAGGGTAACCGAAAGCGATAAGTGATAGGCAGCTAATAGCCTATGGCTTAAACACCTAATAAGCTATTGAGGGTCCGAGGGTAGTCAAAAGCTAAGGGCTGATAGCTATTAGCCACCCTCCAACCCTCGTATCACCCTTGTATCCCCCTCGAACTCTTATTTTAGCTCCTCCCCATCCTCGCTTCCAGGTTTTCAATCAACGGTCTCAGGGTAGAGGCTTCCCGGGCGGATATGGAAAAACCGTTGTATATCCGACTTAATCGATTCCGCTCTTGCACGGGCACCAGGTCCTTCTTGTTCAGCACCCGTACCAGGGGGATCTGTTGCAATGCCAGGTCTGACAGGAGGTTTTCCACGGATTCAATCTGTTCCGGGTGCCGTGGGTTGCTCATGTCGATTACGTGCAGCAGGATGTCGGCACTCTCGAGTTCTTCCAAAGTGGCTCTGAAAGCGACCAGGAGGTCTTCAGGCAGGTTTTTGATGAATCCCACCGTATCGGTGATGATAACCTCTGTGTCGCGAGGGAATCTGAGACGCCGGCTGGAAGGATCCAGGGTGGCAAAAAGTCGTTTCTCCACCAGGACATGGCTGTGTGTGAGGGTATTGAGAAGGGTTGATTTCCCGGCATTGGTATAGCCGATAATGGAAATGACCGGCAGGGCTTTCTTGGCGCGCTTAGCCTTTTGCTGCCGGCGATGTTTTCTGACATTCAGCAGGGCTTTTTCCAGTTGAACGATTTTGTCCCTTATGCGCCTGCGGTTGATTTCCAGCTTGGTCTCGCCGGGGCCCCTTCCGCCTATACCACCGGTCAAGCGTGACATGGCTGTATTTTTGGTAATGAGCCTTGGCAGCAGGTATTTGAGCTGGGCCAGTTCCACCTGGAGTTTTCCCTCCCGGGTCTGGGCCCTTTGGGCAAAAATGTCAAGGATCAGCTGGGTCCGATCGATGACTTTGAGGTCGATCTGGTCAGTGATGGAACGGATTTGAGAGGGATTGAGTTCCTGGTCGAAAACAAGCAGTGTGGCACCTTTCTGGAGGGCTGTAATGACAAGACTTTTCAGTTTTCCCGATCCCATCAAAAACCGGCTGTCTATTTTCCGGCGATATTGCAGGAGACTGCCGACGGTCTGGATGCCGCTTGAGGATACCAGCTCCGAAAGTTCGTCCAGTGAGTCGCCGGCATCCTGTTTGGACGCAGTAGAGACGCTGATGAGAAGGGCCCGTTCTGTATTCTTGCCTGCCGTGTGCAATGGGGTAATGCGGGAAAGCTCTTCCTCGATGGACTGAATCAGCTCTACACATCCGATATCGGTCTTTCCGGGTGCCAGCGATACGGGAATCGTCGTTGGTTGGCCTGTATTTTTAGGCAGGATATGGCTCATGATAACCTGTTTGGGAAGACCGTCCCTGCCGACTTGCACCACTGTCATAAGATCCAGGCGCAGCATGGCAAGATCCGTGAGATCATCGGTGGTCAATGGTTCGCTATCCAGATGGGTGTGAACACAGCGGATGCCCCTCAGGCGCCCGGGTGCAGATCGGTATTCCGGAGTGTCGGGGATCATGATTTCATTGTGGTTTCCCACAATCACATAGGGAATTTTTCCCCTGCGATCGATGAGAAGCCCGATCTGTCGATTGATGTCGAGGGACAGGCGGCTGATGTCCCGGGCGAGTTCCGGTGTGATGATGAATTCCGGTGGGGTTTTTCTCCGATAGAGATTTTCAATTTTACGGACCTGGCTTGTCTTGAGTCCTTTTGTGTTGCCGAATATTTTTTTCATAAAATCATAGACGGTTTGTATCCCAACAACTTTAAGTCTGTGTAACTTTAAAGCATTGAGCGCCGATGCTTCACTTCGTGTCACTTGAACCCTGAATAAGGATCAGTTCCTTGGAGATGATTCTTATTTTTGTATATATTTATCCTCTGCCAGATTTTCGAAACGCGTATAGGTGTTCAAAAATGCCAGTTTGATTTCGCCGGTGGGGCCGTTGCGCTGTTTTTTCAGCAGTAATTCCGCTGTCCCTTTGTTGGGGTTGTTTTCATCCCGGTTGTAGACCTCGTCCCTGTAAATGAATGCCACCACGTCGGCATCCTGTTCAAGGGCTCCGGACTCCCTGAGATCCGACAACTGGGGCCGCTTGTCCTGGCGTTCTTCGAGTTTCCGGTTCAGCTGGGACAGAGCCATGACCGGCAGGCTCAGCTCTTTGGCAAGGGCCTTAAGGCTTCTGGACATTTCCGATATTTCGAGATCTCTTCGTTCAGACGATGAGCTCGATTTCATGAGCTGCAGGTAGTCAATGATTATGAGGCCGATGTTCTTGTCCATTTTTAGCCGCCGGGCTTTGGCGCGAATGCCCATGGTAGATATGTCGGGCGAATCATCGATGAAAATAGGTGCTTCGGAAAGAACTTCGGCTGCGCTGGTCAGGTTAACCCAATCCTCCCTGCTGAAGAATCCACTTCGCAGGCGGGATGAGTCGATTCTCGCTTCTGCACACAGCAGGCGCATGGAGAGCTGTTCCCGTGACATTTCGATGGAGAATACCGCTACGGGAATATTTGCATCCACGGCGACATTCCTGGCGATGTTGAGAGCCAGCGCGGTTTTTCCCATGCTGGGTCGGCCGGCCAGGATGACGAGGTCCGAATTCTGGAGTCCGGAAGTGAGGTTGTCAAGACGACTGTATCCGGTGGGTACACCGGTAATGAGCGACTTGTTGCCTTGCCGTTCCTCGAGTGCGTCGATATTTTTCTGGACCAGGGATGACAGGGAGTAGAAAGACTGCCGACTTTCATTGCCGGATATTTCGAAAACAGCCTTTTCGGCAAAGTCGATTATATCTTCCACATCGCCCCGGTCTTCGTAGCAGCGCTTGGTGATGGTGTTGGCCTTGAGGATCAATTGCCTCAGTGAGGACTTGTCATGAATGATTTTGGCATAGTGCTGGGCATTCACGGCCACAGGTGCCGTGTCCACAAGCTTAACCAGATAGGTGGCGCCACCGATGGCCTCGAGATCTCCCTTTTCCTTGAGAAGGTTGGTAAGGGTCACAAGGTCGATGGGCTCATTTTTTTGAAAAAGATCGATGATGCCCGCAAAAATCTTTTGATGCGTCGAGCGGTAGAAGTCTTCCGGAATCAGTTTTTCAAGGACATCGTACAGGGTGCTGTTGTCCAGCATCACCGCGCTGAGAAGCGACTCTTCTGCTTCCAGATTCTGGGGTGGAATGGTGTGGATGGATGCGTTTTTGTCCATAAGGTCAATCAAAAGGATGTTAATTCGGAATTAGGTTAGCACACATACCAGGATGAAATCAAGAAAGCAAAACGCAATAAGCGACAAGCTTTAAGCGGTGAGCCGCCTACCGAGCAGAGGCAGGGAAGCATTATGGTTTTTAACAGCTTAAAGCTTATTACTTATAGCTAAAAATAGCGACGCAGTCGCGTCCGATAAAATCGTTATACGATTTTATTCGGGCACTACTTCCAGCGTAATTTCCGGCTCCACTTCTTTATATACCCGAATGGGAATCTTGTGTGTCCCAATGGTTTTGATGGGCTCGCTCATGAGAACCATGCGTTTTTCCACCGTAACACCTTCCGCGGCAAGAGCCTTGATGACGTCGCGCACCCCAATAGAGCCATAGAGACGGTCTTCTTCGCTCACCTTGGCGGCGATTTTACATGATACGCCCTCAAGGCTGGTCGCCATCTCCTCTGCAATCTTCTTTTCCTTGGCGATCTGCAGATCGAATTTGGTTTTTTGCTGCTCCAGCATGCGCCGGTTTTGAGGTGTGGCCGGAACTGCTTTTTGCTGCGGCAGCAGGTAGTTGCGTGCAAATCCCTTGGCGACGTCCACTTCGCTTCCGATAATGCCCAGAGAATCGATGGTTTCCTTTAAAATAACCTTCATGTGTTAACCTCCAAAAAAGAAAATTGAACCGCGATTTTCTTTTTTAAGTTTGATTATTCCTTTCTGTTTGTCAGAAAGCACCCGGTAATCAAGGCAGCAGGGAACAATCTAAAATCAATTTAATGTCCTTATAAGAACAAATTCATTACGTTACAGTAAAAATAAACAGTCTGCAATGCACCAGAAGCGACAACGTCACCTAAAATAAAATCGCTACTGCGATTTTATTTTCCTGAAATTGAGCCACATATCGAACAGTCCCAGGCCGATGACAACCAGCAGAATGATCTGTTGAATGGCGATAAGGCTGTAGAAAAAAATCCTCAGTGGCCTGGGAAACTGTTTTTTTTCAAAGAAAAAAGATACAATGGCAATGCCTTGAAAAAAATAGATCATCAGCAGTACCAGCAGGCCGTTTATGCCAATGATCTTGAGCGTGCTGCCCGGCAGCATGAGAAGCCCGCCGCACCCGATCAGCACCCACACAAGATAATCAGGGGCTTTCCACAGGTTCAGCACACCGAACGCTGGAAAAAAGAGGCCCCGGCGCTTCAGAAGTGGTCTGGCCATGAGCAGATTGGACCATGTTACCATTAAAAAAGATACTGTTATCATGGCCGGGATGATGCGAATCAAGCCATATTGTATCTGGTCCAGTGATGTCGAAAACTTATGGATGAATTCTTCCGACGCCCCCATGCCACGGTAGAGCGCAACCGTCATTTCAAGATTTTGGGCAATATACGTCGATACAAGGCTGTAGATGCTGGTGGCTGACATGTTGCTGTAAAGCACGAGCCCCACAGCGCCGGTCAGCAGGACCCCGCCACAAGCGTATAGAACGGTCTTTTCAACCGAAAGATTCATTTCAAAAAGCTCACTCAGTAAAAAGCCGAGGAAGAGCATTTCCAGAAAGAACACCACATCGATGGATATGCCCCCTGCCAGAACCACCAGTATCGTCATGGCCGTTCCCGGTACAATGAGGCCCGTCTTTCGACCCAGCTTGGAACGATAGAACAGAACCGGGAGCGGGAGAAGCAGGGAGCAGAAAAATCCGATAATCGGCATGTAAACCGACACGGTGATGATGGCCATTGTTATTACCACACCGGTCAATATATCTCTGGATATTTCCCTGGTAAAGGTTTGCGACACGCGCTTGCTCCAAAAGACCTTTTTGAAATGGCTTCTATAAATCTAATGTACCGACATACGGTAGCAACGCAATGGTCCGGGCCCGCTTGATGGCATGGGTCAATACGCGCTGATGCTTGGAGCAGGTACCGGAAATTCTTCTGGGAATGATTTTGCCCCGTTCGGTAATAAAATATTTTAACAGCTTCTGATCCTTGTAGTCGATATTGATCTTGCTGTCAGCACAGAAACGACACACTTTTCTGCGATGGAAGACTCGTCTTTTTTTCTTTACGTTACTATTGTTCCGCGTCTGTCTATGATAGGCTGCCATTTATCTACTCCTTAGGGGTTTCTGCTGATTCGGTGGGTTCTTCTTCAAGGACCGGGGTCCCTTCGGGTTCCGGTGCAGCTTCACTTGCTTTTTCTTTGACCTCAGGAGCTGCTTCTACGGCTTCTTCGACCTTAGGAGCTGCTTCTACGGTTTCTTCCGCTGCCGCTTTGGTTGCTACTTCTTCAACCTCAGGGATTACCTCTGCTGCTGCTTCTACTACCGCTTCAACCTCTGGAGCTGTTTCGGCAACAGCTTCTTCGGCTTCAGGTGCAGCTTCGGGCGTTGTCGCAGCTTCGGCTTCCGCAGCGGCCGCTGCCGCCTTTGTGGCTGCCTGTTTGGTTTTTTCTTCTTCCGCTGCTTTGGCAACTGCTTCGGCTTTCTGGGCTTCTTTTTCAGCCATTTCAGCCTTGATGGCTTCCACGTCCGCCTCTTTATCCAGCAGAACCGTCATGTACTTGAGAATCCGGTCGTCGATGCGGAAGAAACGCTCCATTTCATCAACCAGATCGCCGAAACCACAGAAATTAACCTGCGCGTAAAAGCCGCGCGGCTTTTTCTTGATTTCATAGGCCAGTTTTTTCTGACCCCATTCATTGATGTCGATCAGGAAACCTTTGTACTGAGGAATGAGTTCTTTGAGTCTGCCAAATACCGGTGAGCGCTCGTCTTCTGACAGGTCAGAATCGAGGATAACGATCTGTTCGTACCTTCTCATACTACCTCCTTGTGGATATTCCCTGAAATTTTCACGAGCCTGAGACTTTCATGTGCTGCGTTACTGAAGATTCGAAGTAGCTAGACTACGTCTTCATCTTCAGATGCCTTGCCTATGCAAGTCTCACACCCATTTAAATTTCAGGTGGTTAGCCCCGACCAAAAAGGTAATGCGTATCATGAGAGGGATACACCGGAGCAAGGATTATGTCGGTTTCGACTCCAAGGGAATCGAAACGCTATATATATGGGGTTGGAAATACCTTTGTCAAGTTTAAATTTGAAATCAAATTTAAACCTTGAATTGAGCGATTTTTCCCGAAGAGATGTGCCGAGATCTTGATGGAGGAGGGTTCGCAAAAAACGTAGGCATACCAGTGGATCTGTCGAGGCTTTTTGCGAACCCTTGATCCGCAAGAGATTGGTGCAGCTCGAGAGAAAAATCGCTCAGTTCAGGTTAAGCTATAGCGGCTTGCGCCGCTTTGCAATTCTATTTCTAATTTCGGTGAAGATGCCAAATCACACCCACGGTATAATTGCCATTGTAGGGGTGCCCCTTGTGGGTA
>JAOZSO010000105.1:5962-9425 GCA_029939655.1 Desulfobacterales bacterium | reverse complement strand
AAATCCTAAACAATACCGAATGATCCAAATTCGAATGATCAAAACAAGACCTTGGAGATACAAGTTCAAGCACTATGTTTGAATCAGTGCCGGGCCCTTTGGACCCGGGTATCTACAAAGGTGATTTTTCAAGACGATAATTTTTTGTTGGTATTGCCTGACAAGGATGCCCGGTGAACAGCATCCTTTCCAAACTTTTTGCCGATATGGTCGAGTGTTTTATCGACTTTCTCCCAATTTCCGCTCCCGGCCGGGGTTTTGTCGAAGATACTCATCTGAACGGGTTCGGTTGCGCTGATAAAACCGGAAGCGCCTACGCCCACCAACCGAATTTTCTGAGCCAGGCTGTATTGATCCAGAAGCCTGGCCGCTTCCCTATAAATTGTGTCCGTAGATTGTGTGGGCGATTGAATCGTAATGCGACGTGTGACCTGTTTAAAATCATCGTGCTTCAGCTTCAAGGTTACCACCTTGGCCTTAACACCCATTTTTCTAAGTTCTCTGCCGACCCGTTCTGATTGTTGTAAAAGAGTTTGTTTGAGGTAGCGCATGTCCATGGTGTTTTTTGCCAGGGTAAGCTCCGAACTGACGGATTTGTGCTCCGATTCAGGGGATACCGGTGTTGTATCGATTCCGTTAGAAAGATCGATCAATCGATACCCGAATTTGCCCATGCGTTTTGTCAGCATTTCTTTTGGGTAATGTTTGATGTCTCCGAGAAAACGGACTCCAAGCCGGTTGAGCTGTTCTGTGCTTTTTTTGCCGACACCGGGAACTTTTTGGATCGCAAGGGAATCAATGAAACAATTCACCTGTTCCGGACGAATAATGGTGAGCCCGTCAGGCTTGTCCAGATCAGAGGCAATCTTGGCCAGAAACCGCACCGGGGCAACTCCTACCGAACAGGTCAAACAGGTCTCTGTTTGGACCTGTTTCTTTATGGTGAGCGCGATTTCCCGGGGAGGGCCCAGGATGCCGGTGCACCCGGAGATGTCGATATAAGCCTCGTCTATGGACACCATCTCAACCAGTGGGGAATATCCTTTCAGTATCGCCAGGATGCGCCGTGAAACAGCCTTGTAGCGGGACATTCGGGGCGGCACAAATACACCATTGGGACATTTCTGCTTTGCCTGGAAAATAGGCATGGCGGAATGGACACCGTATTTTCGAGCTTCGTAGCTAGCAGCCGACACAACGCCCCGGTTTGTGGTGCCACCCACCATGACGCATTGACCTTTCAGGTCTGGGTTGTCCAGCTGCTCCACCGATGCATAGAATGCGTCCATGTCGACGTGAATGATCATGAAAAAATGCCTGCACTACAAATTTGAATTGACTGTTGTAAATTATTACAAAAATGTTATTAACTGAATTTCGTGATAAAAGATCTTTTTCTTTTCCAGCTTATCCGGGTTAGGGACGTCAGATGAAAAAAATTGAAGAAGTGACTCTCCTTTACGAAATCAGTGTCGCGCTGAATGCGCACCTGGATCTAAAGAAATCTTTATATCGGGTTCTGGATATTTTGTCCAATTCTATGAACATGGTTCGTGGAACCATCACTATACTGAATCCTTTTAAAAACGAAATTAATATTGAGGTGGCCCACGGTCTTTCAAAACGTGATGTCGAAAGCGTCAGGTATAAAATCGGGGAAGGCATCACCGGACGGGTTTTCCAGACCGGCAAGGTCTTGACGATCCCAAAAATAAGCAAAGAACCCCTTTTTCTCAATCGGACAACATCCCGAAAGAAAAAAATGGGCCAGGAAATGTCTTTTATCTGTGCCCCCATAAAAAAGGGAAATCAGGTCATCGGAGCCTTCAGCGTAGACAAGCCGTATGATGAAACCTACGATCTAAAAGACGGTGAAAAACTTATGTCCGTTGTTGCCACCATGCTGGCGAGACACGTGATCAACCTGGAGACGATTCGGCTGGAAAAAGACCGCCTTCGCAAAGAAAACAAACGCCTGCGGGGTGAACTTGAAAAGAAATACCGCGTTACCGACATCATCGGCAACAGCAATAAGATGCGGGACGTTTTCCAGATGATATCGCAGGTTTCCAGAAGCAATGCCACCGTTCTGATCAGGGGAGAAAGCGGCACCGGTAAAGAACTGGTAGCCAACTCGATTCATTACAACAGCCTGAGAGTCAAAAGTCCTTTTGTCAAAGTCAACTGTGCGGCGCTCCCGGTCAATCTCATTGAAAGCGAGTTGTTTGGTCATGAAAAAGGGGCATTTACCGGTGCTATCAATCAAAAGCTCGGCAAGTTTGAACAAGCACACAAGGGAACGATTTTCCTGGATGAAATCGGAGCCGTTGGTCTCGATGTTCAGGTCCGACTCCTGAGAGTTCTCCAGGAGAGAGAATTCGAACGTGTCGGGGGTCATCGAACTATCAAATGTGACGTGCGGGTCACTGCCGCCACAAACAAGAATCTGGAAGAATCGGTTGAAGACGGCAGCTTCAGGGGGGATTTGTATTACCGCCTGAATGTATTTCCCATCTACATGCCTCCGTTGCGGGAACGCAAGACCGATGTGTTGCTCCTGGCAGACTATTTCCTGGAAAAATATGTACGTGAGAACAACAGGGATATCAAGCGGCTTTCAACACCTGCCATTGATATGATGGTAGAATACCATTGGCCCGGTAACGTAAGGGAACTAGAGAACTGTATCGAACGTGCTGTTCTGCTGTGTGACGGGGGTGTTGTTCACAGCTATCATCTACCTCCGACGCTGCAGACCGGCAAGGAAACCGATACCATGCCGGCACTGTCCCTGGAAGATGCCGTGAATAAGCTCGAGCGGGAGATGCTCATCGATGCCTTGAAAAATATGCGGGGCAATATTACGTTGGCCGCCGAACTTCTTCAGACAACGGTACGGAAGTTTGCCTACAAGGCCAAACAGTGTGGGGTGGACTATAAGGACTATAGATAACTTAAGATGAACAATTATATGCTGGCCTAAGACAGCTTAATGAGGATGGTGGGATATGCTGAATTCATTAAAACGATTTTTTACAAAAGCGCAGGGGAATGATCCACGGGAGCCGGGGCAGCACAGTGAACACGATATCAGGGTTGCCACATGCGCGCTTCTGGTGGAGATTGCGCGAATCGATGAGACGTTTACAGAAGAGGAACTGGAAACCGTTCTGTCGATACTCAAAAACAAATACGACCTCTTGGAAGAACATGCCGATGCACTGATTGCAGAGGCCGAAGCTGAGTTGGATAAAAGTCTTGATCTGTGGCAGTTTGCAAAACTGATCAACGAGAACTATACCAACGAGGAAAAGATCGAAATTGTCGAGACCTTGTGGCGGATCGTCTATGTGGATGGCAAGATGGACCAGTATGAACATTACCTGATGAACAAACTCAAAAACCTGCTACGTCTGGATCAAAAGCAGCTCATCGATGCCAAGTTGAAAGTGCTGCATGGGGA
>JAOZSO010000105.1:0-5862 GCA_029939655.1 Desulfobacterales bacterium | reverse complement strand
GGCGTTCGAGAATCACTTTCTCCCTTTGAATCTAAAATTATTTTCAGAGGTCAACTTGTTTCAGTTCTTGCAGGTAAACATGAACACGATCGTGTTGTCGTAATCGAATTTCCTGATTATCCCACGCTCAACGATTGGTATCATTCCGAAAAGTATCAGTCACTAATCGTTCTCAGGGAAGAGGCGGCTAATGTTGTAATTACGACCTATGAGGCTTAGCGTTTGTTCCGTCCAACCCATAGGGCAACGGTGACCCGAATTTCTTGCCTTTTCTAATCAAAATTTGACAATCATTAATAGGTCTGACAAATGACATCTTTTACAACGACAAGATCAGGATCTTTCCCCCCCAGCCAGGGTTTGTACAATCCGTTAAACGAACATGATGCCTGCGGGGTCGGGTTTGTTGCAAACATCAATGGTGTAAAAAGCCATGAAATTGTGAGAAACGGAATTAAAATTCTTGAAAACCTGCTTCATCGGGGTGCCGTGGGAGGTGATTTAACAACAGGAGACGGCGCAGGTATCCTTGTTCAAATTCCGCATGATTTTTTTAAAAATGCATATCAACCGTTGCATGTCAAATTGCCGGGCGAGGGAGAATACGGTGTGGGTATGATTTTTATGCCCAGGGATGAGAAACCTTTCCGAAAATTGACTCAGATAATGGAAGGGGCGGTTTCGTCAGAAGATCTCGAGTTCATTGGTTGGCGTGAAGTTCCCGTGGATATTGATGCGATTCATGGCCAGGCCAGAGAACAGCGACCGAAAGTCATGCAGTGCTTTATCAAGGGTAAGGGTATCGCCGGTTCATCCCTTGAGCGTAAGCTTTATATACTCAGAAGGGTTATTGAGAAAAAAACGGAAGATATCAATATTGAAAAGGGGTGTTTTTATATTGCCAGCCTTTCCTGCAGAACGATCATTTACAAGGGACTATTTACCGCGCCCCAGCTTTCAGGATTTTACAGGGATCTATCAAACAGTGAATTTGACAGCGCGGTCGCTGTTGTGCACCAACGATACAGCACCAACACATTTCCCTCATGGGAGCTGGCACAGCCGTTTCGATATTTGGCCCATAATGGTGAAATAAATACCTTACGTGGGAATCTCAACCACATCCGTTCACGGGAGTCTTCTCTACAGTCAGACCTTTTGGGAAGTGATATTCAAAAAACCCTTCCCATTATCAACGAAAACGGAAGTGATTCTTCATGTCTGGATAATATTCTGGAACATTTAGTAAGTGCTGGGCGTTCGATTCCTCATGCCATGCTGATGCTCGTGCCGGAGGCCTGGGGAGACAAATATCCTATGGGGCCGGACCTTCGCGGTTTTTTTGAGTACCATGCCGGTATGATGGAACCTTGGGACGGACCGGCAGCCATTGCGTTTTCAGACGGAACCCAAACAGGCGCTCTACTGGACAGAAACGGATTGCGTCCGGCCCGTTATACGGTTACTAAAAACGGCTTGATTGTTTTTGCTTCAGAAACCGGTGTATTGGAAATTCCTGAAAATGAAATTGTTGACAAAGGCGCTCTTAGGCCAGGTGAAATTATCCTGATTGATTTTAATGAGAAACGGCTTCTAAAAAATGGTGAAGTCAAAACCCTTTGCGCCAGAAAACAACCTTACAGACGATGGGTGGATGAAAACAGGATTTCCCTCAGGGGGTTTTATTCTGATGTATCGGTTATCAAACCCGACATGGAGAACCTTCTTTTCACCCAAAGACTTTTCGGATATACACGGGAAGATCTTCAAATGATCCTCGACCCCATGGCGACAACCGGGCAGGAACCTGTGGGATCAATGGGGACCGACTCGCCATTAGCCGTTCTTTCCGAAAAAAATCAATTGCTGTTTAACTATTTTAAGCAACTTTTTGCCCAGGTCACCAATCCGCCCATTGATCCTGTTCGAGAAGAGTTGGTCATGTCCTTGATGACCTTTATCGGCAATCCGGGAAATATCTTATCGGAAATACCGCAAAACAGCCGCTTGATTAAACTACAGCACCCTGTGCTAGCCAATGAAGACCTGAACCGTATCCGGGAACTAAATATTAAAGGATTTCGAAGTGTCAGCATCCCCATTGGATTTCCTGCCAAAGGAGATGGACAGGCTCTTGAAAATGCGATTTCCGATATGTGCGATAGAGCCGAAAAAGCTATTGCCAATGGAATCACGTTGATTATTCTATCCGACCGGAATTTGCCCGAAAACCAGGCGCCAATCCCGGCCCTTTTAGCTGTTTCCGCCGTGAACAGGAGATTGGTTATGGCTGGTGTTCGTACCAGTTCAGGTATCATTGTAGAGACAGGTGAGGCCAGGGAAGTCATGCACATCGCACTTCTTCTGGGGTATGGGGCCACGGCTGTGAATCCGTATTTTGCCTTTGAAACCATTGCCGCAATGGTGATAAAGAAGCAGTTTTCTAAAAACCTCGGTATCGCGGAAGCAATCGAAAAATATATAAAGGCGCTTTGCAAAGGACTGCTTAAAACCATGTCCAAAATGGGGATATCCACTTTGAGAAGTTACCGCAGCGCCCAGGTGTTTCAAATTGTAGGTCTGAATAGAAATGTTGTTTCGACATATTTTACGGGGACAGCCTCCGATGTTGAAGGTATTGGCCTGGATGAAATTGCGGCTGAAGCCAATGAGAGGTATCATCATGCAAAGAATCCGCCACCCACTTCTCCTGCCGTTCTTTCAAGTGGTGGGCACTATCGACAACGGTCTGACGGCGAACGCCATTTGTGGACATCGGCGTCTGTGAGTACTTTACAGCAGGCAGCCAGGACGAATAATTATCGTCTTTTTAAACAGTATACGAAGTTGATCAACGATCAGTCACAAAAACAGTCCACGCTTCGGGGTCTGTTTTCGTTTAAAAAAACGACCGCTGTACCGATTGATGAGGTTGAGCCCGTAGAAAATATTTTAAAACGATTTGTCACCGGGGCCATGTCTTTTGGCTCGATCAGCAAAGAGGCCCACGAAACGATCGCTATTGCCATGAACCGCGTTAAGGGGAAGAGTAATAGCGGTGAGGGTGGCGAAGATCCAATCCGATACCAGCCTCTTGAAAATGGTGACAGCCGTTCAAGTGCCATCAAACAAGTGGCAAGCGGCCGGTTTGGGGTGACCGCAGAATATCTGGTAAGTGCAAAAGAGCTCCAGATAAAAATTGCTCAGGGTGCCAAACCAGGAGAAGGGGGGCAGCTTCCCGGGCATAAGGTCAACGAAGAGATCGCCAGAGTCCGACATTCAACCCCCGGTGTTACGTTGATTTCACCGCCGCCACACCACGACATCTATTCCATCGAGGACCTGGCTCAACTTATTTTTGATTTGAAAAATATTAATCCCGATGCCCGTGTGTCCGTAAAACTTGTGTCTGAAACAGGGGTGGGCACCGTGGCTGCCGGAGTGGCAAAAGCCCATGCAGACGTGGTTTTGATTAGCGGGTATGATGGTGGAACCGGCGCATCCCCACTGTCTTCCATCCGACATGCAGGCGCGCCCTGGGAGCTTGGGCTGGCTGAGACGCAACAAACGCTGTTGCTGAACAAGCTTCGCAGCAGAATAAGAATTCAGGTCGATGGACAGATAAAAACCGGTCGTGACGTGGTAATCGGCGCGTTGTTGGGGGCGGAAGAGTTTGGTTTTGCTACATCCATTCTGGTGACCATGGGATGCGTTTTAATGCGAAAATGCCATAAAAACACTTGCCCGGTAGGCGTCGCGACACAGAATGCCCAACTTCGTAAACTGTTTAAAGGCAAGCCTGAACATGTTGTTCATTTTCTCACAATGATTGCAAGGGACGTCAGAGAAATTATGGCCACACTTGGTTTTTTAAAAATGGACGACTTGATCGGACGGTCCGATCTGCTCGAAATGAATAATGCCATCGATTTCTGGAAATCAAAAGGGTTGGATTTCTCAAAAATTTTATTCAATCCAGGGCTGGGACATGAAATCACCCGTCGTCAAGTAGAAATGCAGCCTTGTGATACGGAAAATATTCTTGATCGCCGGTTGCTGAAGCAGGCAGAACCGGCCATAAAATCAAAGGTGCCGGTTGAGATTGAACTGCCGATAAAAAATGTGGACCGGACAGTGGGCGCTATGCTTTCTGGCGAGATCGCCAAAAAATACGGTAACGATGGCTTGCCGGGCAATACCATCACTTGCCGGTTCAAAGGTGCGGCCGGTCAAAGCTTTGGCGCCTTTGCCGCTAAAGGACTGACACTTTATTTGGAGGGTGAATCCAATGATTACCTTGGCAAAGGTCTTTCAGGGGCTAAAATCATCGTTACACCTTACCGTGGTGCTGATTTCAATCCCTCTGAAAACATCATTGCGGGGAATGTTCTCCTTTACGGTGCGACAAGTGGGGAGGTCTATTTACGGGGAAAAGTTGGAGAACGGTTTGCCATCAGGAACAGTGGTGCGTATGCGGTCGTAGAAGGCGTTGGCGATCATGGGTGCGAATACATGACAGGGGGAAGGGTGGTTGTTCTGGGCAGCACGGGAATCAATTTCGGTGCCGGCATGAGTGGCGGGCTTGCTTATGTCTATGACCCTGGCCAGGAATTTGATGGTCGCTGTAATCTCGACATGGTCGATCTGGAACTTGTAACTGAGCTTCAGGACATAAATGAACTCAAAGAAATGATTGCAAAACACCATGAATATACCGCAAGCGAAAAGGCAAAGCGTGTTTTATCCGAATGGGAAAAATGTCTGCCCTTTTTTGTCAAGGTGTTTCCCATGGAGTATCGAAAGATTCTCGGTAAAATGAGCAAGGAAGATGAGGCACTAGAAAGACGAGCGGTGTGGCAGGGGTAAAGATACAGGGTTTTTGGAATATTGTCGGAAAGAACCGGGATATCGGCCGAAAGAGGAGCGTCTTAAGGATTTTAAAGCAGTCGATATTGAACCGGAAGAAGAAGATATTTATGAACAGGCCGCAAGATGTATGGATTGCGGAATTCCTTTTTGTCACGTGTATGGATGCCCTGTATCAAATATTATCCCGGAATTTAATGATTTTGTGTACAGGGGCCGGTGGCAGGAAGCTTTAGATATTTTGTGCTCAACAAATAATTTTCCTGAATTTACCGGGCGTCTTTGCCCCGCGTCCTGTGAAACAGCCTGTGTCGCAGGCATTAACACAGAACCGGTGACTATCAGACAGATTGAGCTTGCTGTTATTGAAAAGGGCTTTGAAAAAGGATTGATACGCCCTAACCCTCCGAGTACCTATTTTGATGAAAGCATTGCCATTATCGGTTCCGGACCGGCCGGTCTGGCGGCAGCCGACACCTTAAATAAATCGGGATATCATGTGACTGTATACGACGATGCTCTTCATCCCGGCGGCATTCTAAGGTATGGGATACCGGACTTTAAGATGGAAAAAAGGATTGTGGAACGTCGAATCAATCTGATGAAAGATGAAGGTGTTTTATTTGAAACAGATGTAATCGTGGGTACGGATATTTCCTTTAGATATCTTGAAAAACATTTTGACGCCATCTGTCTTGCCTGCGGTTCCAGGCAACCCAGGGATCTGCCCATTCCCGGACGGGATCTTTCAGGGATTGTGTTTGCCATGGATTATCTGATTCAGCAAAATAAAAAAGTCAGTAATGAACTCGATGAACATGCGCCTTCCATTACTGCTTCCGGGAAATCAGTGGTGGTGATAGGCGGTGGTGATACGGGCTCTGATTGTCTTGGAACTGCGTTGAGGCAGGGCGCAAAAAACGTTTTTCAACTTGAAATAATGCCCAGGCCCCCCGCTGAAAGACCGGATTCAACTCCCTGGCCCATGTGGCCCAT
>JAOZSO010000543.1:0-2506 GCA_029939655.1 Desulfobacterales bacterium | reverse complement strand
CCAATTTGAATTGCCTTTTCAAAATCTGATGAAGAAACCATGCATAAACCTCCTTTTTACCGGTGGCATCCTGCAAGATGTGGCAGGAGCGAATGTATTGATCATGATATGTTTCTTTTAGCAACACATGGGAACATCTCAAGCAAATAGTTTATAACAGATTTCTCACTTGTCAATCAACCTCTTATCGAACATGCCGGGAAGAAAACCCGGATATTTTGCCAGGCACTGTCGTCAATTTGTATTGGGTTTACAGAGAGATCATTGTCTGTTAATAAATTGTATCTTAAGAATGCATGAAAATTGCCAATATTGTACGATTAATGGTATAATACGTTCATGAAAATTAGACACCTCCTCCTTATCATTGCGTCAACAGTTCTGGTCTGGGCATGCGCCCCCAGGCAACCGCTGCCACCACTGCTCAAACCCACGGAACCCCCCAGGGTAGAAATCATCGACTATGGAAACGTGTTTCTGGAAGCCGAAGCATTGTTTGCCGAAGAGCGGTTTGAAGATGCCCTGGGAAAATATGGTTACTATATTCAACATCGACCCGATGGCGTCCATGCAGATGCAGCGCTCAAACGGGTGGGTGATATTCACGTTCTGCTGGGTGCTTTTGAATTCGCCAGAAATTCCTACAAGGCACTCCTTGAGAGGCATCCGCAAAGCCCTCTGGTACCTGATACAATGATTGCTATGCTGGGCTCGTATGACTGGGAGGGAAAATATGAAGACGTTATCCGGTATTCGTTTGAAATTCCAGACAGAAAACTCACCCCGGAGCAGCGTCTGAGGAAGGAAACCATGACGGGGGACGCCTATCTTGCCATGGACTCACCCGTGGACGCTTTTTACTTTTACAGCCTGGTGTACGATCAATCCCCTCCCCCGTTAAAAGACCGGATCCTTCAAAAGCTGAAAGAAGTTCTGCCGCACCTTGACACCATCAACACCATCTATCTGCTGGACCGACTGAAAGACGGTGTATTGCGTGGGCACCTGCTATATCATCTGGGATTGCTCAATCTCGAAACCGGCAGAACCGATGACGCCATTGCAGTCCTTTCGGAACTCGTGAACCGCCACCCGGCGCACGAACAGGCCGGGCAGGCCAAAGAACTGATACGGGAGATTTTTTCGGAATCGATTTCCAGTCCCCATTCCATCGGCTGCCTCCTGCCCCTCAGCGGCCCCTACAAGACCTACGGCTACAAAGCCCTGCAGGGCATTGAACTCGCCCTGAACGAATACCATCGTGTCAACGGAGAAAAGCCGATCAATTTCATTGTCAAGGATACTGCTTCGGATCCCTTCCAAGCTGTTCAAGCGGTAAGGGAACTCGATGAAGCCAATGTTTCCGCCATCATCGGGCCCATCATTTCAGCCGAGCCGGCTGCCATGGAAGCACAAAGCAGAGGAATTCCCATCATCCTTTTTACACAGAAAGATAATATTACACGGCTCGGTGAGTTTGTTTTCAGGAATTTCATAACACCCCGGATGCAAACCAGGCCCATGGCTGTATATGCGGTAAAAAAGATGGGCCTCAACCGGTTTGCCATCCTCTACCCGGATGAAAACTATGGCAATACATATATGAATCTCTTCTGGGATGAAGTGCTTTCCCTGGGTGGGGCTGTTGTCGGTGTTGAATCTTATGACCCTATGGATACGGACTTTGCCAATCCCATCAAAAAACTGGTGGGCCTTTATTACAAGGTACCAAAAGAACTCGAGATTACCTTTGAGTTTACGCCTGAAGAAGCTGTAGACCCGGATCCGATGGCAAAAATAACTACCGATATGTTCGCCTTCATACCGGATGAAACAAAGACTATACCGGAACTTTTTTTCTGGGGGTTTCCACAACCGCTGGGCCCGCTGGCGGATGATGTCGTTCGTGGTAGAAAACGGGATGACGCGCTTGAGCCCATCATTGATTTCGACGCGCTGTTCATACCGGACGCAGCCAAAAAAGCAGGTCTGATTACCCCCCAGCTGGCCTATTATGATATTGAAGACGTGGTATTGATCGGGACCAACCTGTGGCACTCCCAACAACTAATCAGCATGTCACAGGACTATATCCAGAATGCGGTTCTAACGGACGGCTTTTTTTCTGAGAGCAAGGACCCGAAGGTCAGGGCTTTCCTGGAAAATTTTCAGGGCACATTTGATGAAAAACCGGGATTCATCGAGGCGGTTGCCTACGATTCCGCCAAGATTCTTCTGCAGACACTTGTCAACCCCCACATACGTTTCAAGAGCCATCTCAAAGACGAGCTGCTGAATCTGATTGATTTTCCCGGCGTGACCGGATCGACATCCTTCGATTACAAGGGGGACGCCATCAGGGACCCCTATATTCTGCGGATCAAAGGACGTTCGTTCGAGGCCCTTCAGAATCCCTGAAAGTAGTCAGTAAGTTAGACTTATAGCCGTAGTAGTAGATACCCGGGTCCAAAGGGCCCGGCACTGATTCAACCCTATAAGGGTTAAT
>JAOZSO010000104.1:0-9473 GCA_029939655.1 Desulfobacterales bacterium | reverse complement strand
AAGAACCCGGTGATGACAGCATCGGGAACATTTGGTTACGGCAGTGAGTATAACGAATTCGTCGATTTGAACCACTTGGGGGGGATTGTTGTCAAGGGCCTGTCATTGAAACCTTCAAAAGGAAACCCGCCACCGAGAATCGTGGAAACCCCAAGCGGCATGCTGAACGCAATCGGTCTGGAAAACGTCGGTATCGACGCATTCATCTCCGAGAAACTACCTTTTCTGAAACAATTCCAGACACCGGTCATTACCAATATTTATGGCAGGGACATGGACGAATACGCAGCCCTGGCCTTACGCGTGGAAGAAACAGAGGGGATTGCCGGTGTGGAGGTCAACATTTCCTGCCCGAACGTCAAGCTCGGAGGTATCGCCTTTGGTGCCGACCCTGATTCTGCTCATCGGGTTGTCCAGGCCGTAAGGAATCAAACCACCAAGCATGTAATGGTGAAACTGTCACCCAATGTCACCGATATTGTTGAAATTGCCAGTGGTGTGGAAGATGCCGGCGCTGATTCGCTATCCTTGATCAACACCCTTACGGGAATGGCCGTGGATATCGATACCTGCCGCCCAAAGTTGGCCAACATTACCGGTGGTCTCTCCGGTCCGGCCATAAAACCCATTGCTTTACGAATGGTCTGGCAGGTTGCCCAAAAGGTCAGTATCCCGGTGATCGGCGTTGGCGGCATCATGACGACTCAGGATGCCCTGGAATTTCTCATGGTGGGGGCTACGGCAGTCCAGGTGGGAACGGCCAATTTTGTCAACCCCCGGGCAACCATGGAGATCGTGACTGGGTTGGAGGGATTTGCTGAACAGAGGAAACTTGACAGTATTGTGGCCATCGTTGGTGCTATCAATAAAAACTTATAACGATTTTATAGAAGGGGAAAGGATGCAAAGATGAAACGATTTTTGTTCTGTTTAATCTGCCTGTTGCTGATTATCGGGGGTAGGGCGTTGGCAGAAGAAGCCGATGCCATTGTTGGTGAATGGTACACCAAGGACAACAAGGCGCTCGTGCAGGTTTACAAAGCTGATAATGTATACAGCGGCAAGATTGTCTGGCTCAAGGAGCCGAAAAATGATGATGGTTCCGAAAAGCTGGATACCAACAACCCTGACGAGTCCAAACAGGGCAACCCTATTATTGGACTGAATCTGGTGAACGGGTTTGTCTACAAAGGAAAAAACAAGTGGGCAGAAGGGACGATTTATGATCCCGACAACGGCAAGACTTATTCCTGTAAGATGAAATTGAATGAAGATAATACGTTGAAAGTGCGTGGGTATATCGGTATATCCTTGATCGGGAGAACACAGGTGTGGACACGAAAATAAATTCGCGGAGCGAATTGTCTGATGCGGCGTTGCCGCTATAAAGTCCTATTAATGACAATCGCTCAAATTAGTCCCTTAACTGTAAAGTTTGTGTATTTTGTGGTTAAAAACAATAAAAGCAATCACGAAAACACGAAATTTGAAAAACACGAAAAATTTCATGGTCTTTTTCGTGGTTTCGTACTTTCGTGTTTTCGTGATAAAAGATTTTTTCCTTTTCCGGTTTGTCCGGGCTGGGATAAAGATATATTGGTTTGCAACCCAAAAACTTTAAAAGGAGCACATCATGATGAGAAAAATTTTGGTTTTGGTGACAATGCTGGTTTTTATTGTGGGGATGGGGTCTGTAGGTTTTGCAGGGGACATGGAAATCCTGGGGGTGACCTTTCCAGGAGAAAAGGTAATCGAGGGCAAAACACTGAAACTGAACGGAGTTGCCTACCGGAAGGCGCTGGTTTTTGTAAAAGTGTATGTCACAGGCCTTTATCTGGAAAACCCGACTAACGACGCTGATGAGGTGATCAATTCCGAGCAGGTGAAGTATCTCCTCACCCACTATCTCACTAGTAAGGCAACCGCCAAGAAACTCCAGGCAGGTGTTGTGGAGGCCATGGCAAAGTGTAATTCACCGGAACTCATGGCTGCTCACCAGGCCGATGTCGACCTATATGCGTCTTGGATGGACAAAGACATGGCTCCCGGTTTAACAGCGGAATCTACCTATGTGCCGGGCAAGGGTCTGATGTATACCTACCAGGGGGTGATGAAAGGTACGATTCAAGGCTCTGAGTTCATGAAAATGTATTACCGCATGAGTGTTGGCGAAAAAGCGCAAAAACGCATACGCAAGGGTTTGCTGGGCTTATAATAGACTGAAGACTATAGACTTATAGACTGTAGGCTGTTAGGCGCCTACAGTCTATAGCCTAACAGTCTACAGCCTGTGGTTTATAGCGATTGCGATGTCTTAACAGGATTCTCTTTCAGGTACTCCAGGCGATTCAACCCGTTGATATAGGCCTTGGCACTGGCGATGATGATGTCGGCATCCGACCCTCTCCCAAGCGCCACCAGACCGTTTTCCCTCAGCCGTACGGTAACCTCTCCTTGCGCATCCGTGCCACCGGTCAAAGCGCTGACCGAAAACCTGCGAAGCTCAGATGCTGTGCCCGTAAGTTTGGCGATGGTGTTGAAAGTCGAATCAATGGGTCCGTTGCCGTAGCCGGCCCCTTTGACAGACCGACCGTTGATGGACAGCTTGACACTGGCCATTGGCATGATGGTGGTACCGCTGTTGACATGCAGATAGTCCAGTTTGAAAACTTCTTCCGTCCGGAGAATCTCCTCTGTTACCAGAGCTTCCAAATCTTCATCGACAACGTGTTTCTTCTTGTCAGCCAATTCCTTGAAGCGCTGAAACACGATCTTCAGCTCTGTTTCGGAGAGATCATAACCCATTTCTTTCAGGTGGGCATAAAGCGCGTGCCTGCCGGAGTGTTTACCGAGTATTAAACGGTTTTTACTGAGCCCGATGGTTTCCGGCTTCATGATCTCGTAGGTCATACGGTTCTTGAGGACACCATCCTGATGGATGCCGGCTTCATGGGCAAAGGCATTGGCACCCACGATGGCCTTGTTTGGTTGTACAATGATGCCGGTGATCATGCTCACCAGGCGGCTGGTGGGATAAATCAGTTCCGTGTTGATATTGGTGGACAGTGTGTAGAAATTAGGCCGTGTACCGATGGCCATGACAACCTCTTCGAGGGAGGTGTTGCCGGCTCTTTCACCGATACCGTTGATGGTGACTTCGGCCTGTCTGGCACCGGCGTTGATGGCTGCCAGGGTGTTGGCGGTTGCCAGTCCCAGGTCATCGTGGCAGTGCACACTCAGTGTTGCTTTGTGGATATTGGGCGTGTGTTCCATGGTGTATCTGATCAGGTCTGCAAACTCATCCGGAACTGCATACCCGACTGTGTCGGGAAGATTCACGGTCCCGGCACCTGCTTCGATAGCGGCCTCAAAGACTTTACAGAGATAATCGCGGTCGCTTCGGGAACCGTCCTCGGCTGAGAACTCGATGTTATCGGTGAGCGTTCCGGCGTAGGTGATGGCATCTACGGCAGATTGAACGACTTGCTCCCGATTCATGTGCAGTTTGTATTCCAGGTGGATATCGGATGTGGCGATGAAGAGGTGAAGTCTGGGTTTGGCTGCATGCTGGATGGCCTGCCAGGCACGGTCGATGTCATCCTTGGATGTGCGTGCCAGAGCAGCGATTTCGACATTCTTGATCCGTCCGGCTATGGATGAAACAGCCTCGAAATCACCTTCGGATGCCGCTGGAAACCCAGCCTCCAATACATCGATGCCGAGATTTTCCAGCTGAACCGCCAAACGCAGTTTTTCGCCGGTATTCATGCTTGCTCCGGGGGATTGCTCTCCGTCTCTAAGGGTTGTGTCGAATATTTTGATTCTGTCGGTCATGGGTCGTCTCCTAATCCGGACAAGCCGGGTAAGTAAAAGCGTTTTTATCACGAAAACACGAAATTACGAAATCACGAAAAGGAACATCCTGGGGTTTATGCAGAAAGGGTAGACCGCAGGTGTTGGCATCGGGCCTTTCCTGCGATGTCGGTTCCTTTTTCCGGGAATGCGGGTTTCATGGTGCTTTCCTGACCTTGTCTTCATAGGCCAGCTTGTATTGAAAACTATCCGCAAGAGCCTGCCAGCTGGCTTCAATGATATCTTCGGATACGCCAATGGTGCTCCACAGGTGATCCTGATCCCTGGACTCGATGAGAACACGGACCTTTGCGGCGGTACCGACCCGGCCGTCAATGACGCGAACCTTAAAATCCACCAGCTGCATCATGTCGAGATCCGGGTAGAATTTGCCGAGGGCTTTTCGCAGGGCATTATCGAGAGCGCTGACCGGGCCATAACCCTCTGCTGCCGTTATTTCATGGTTCCCATCCACGGAAATCTTGATAGTGGCACGAGAGCTGCAAGGCTGATCCTTGTCCTTTTCGATGGTCACCCGGAAAGATTCCAAATCGAACAGGGGTGTAAACTGTTCTGTCAATTTTTCAGCCAGAATCTTAAAGGATCCGTCAGCCACATCGAACTGATAACCATCCTGTTCGAGTTCCTTTATCCGGGAAACGATACGTTTACTGTCGAAACCATTTCCACCCAGTTTCACACCAAATTCCGCAGCCTTGTATTCGATGTTGCTCTTCCCCGAAAGATCGGAGACAAGTACCCGTTGAGTATTACCCACCAGTTCCGGGCGCATATGCTCATAGGCTCTGGGTGTTTTCATGATGGCATTTACATGAATCCCGCCCTTATGAGCAAAGGCACTTTTGCCGACAAAGGGTCTGGACTTCAGGGGTACGAGATTGGCTGTTTCAGACACGTAGGCGGACAGGGAGCGCAAATGGGCAAGGTTTTCCCTGGGGATGCACAGGGTTTCCATTTTTTCACAAAGAATTGGTATGATGGATGTGAGGTCGGCATTCCCACAGCGTTCCCCATAACCGTTAATGGTGCCCTGCACCATGGTCAGGCCCGATCGGACGGCCGTTATTGAATTGGCCACTGCTAGCCCGCAATCGTTATGTGCGTGGATACCGAATTTAGGCTTCATGTTATCAGAGGAAAGTGCACTGTCCATTTCGATTCGCTCGAATATCTCCTGAATAATTTTCTCGATCTCGAAGGGAAGGGTACCGCCATTTGTGTCACAAAGAACGATGATGTCAGCGCCGGCCTGGATAGCTGCCGAGATCGTCAGGTAGGCGTATGCATTGTTTTCTTTGAAGCCGTCGAAAAAATGTTCGGCATCGTAGATGACTTCTTTCTGTTTGCTTTTGAGATATTCGATTGACTCGGATATCATGGCCAGGTTTTCAGGGAGTGTATTCTCCATGACCTTTTCCACATGGAGATCCCAGGATTTTCCGAATATGGTCATCACAGGGGAATGGGTTTCAAGCAATGCTTTCAGGTTTGCATCATCTTCGGGTGAAATACCAGGTTTGCGAGTAGCACCGAAGGCCGCCAGTCGGGCTTGTTTGAATTTGACTCTTCTGGCCATATCAAAAAACTGAATATCCTTTGGATTGGATCCCGGCCATCCACCCTCGATATAGTGAATGCCGATGTCATCCAGACGTTCAGCTATTTTGACTTTTTCGTCGGCTGAAAAGCTGATGTTTTCTCCCTGGGTCCCATCTCTCAAGGTTGTGTCATATAAATGAATCGGTTCCATTTGCATCTTCCCTACTTGGAGAACTCACGGTTTTCGGGTCTCAATGAGCGGACAGCCGCACCGGCCTGCCACATTTCGGAATTTTTGATCACATCGAGTTCTTCCTGGAGTTTCTCCCGATAATCGGGTTGGCTGTTTTTATCGAGTGTCCTTGCAACTTCTTTTCCAGAAACGACACTTTCGTATAACTCTGTAAAAACAGGTGCTACCGCATCACGGAATTTGGGAGCCCAATCGAGGGCACCTCTTTGGGCAGTGGTGCTGCAGTTGGCGAACATCCAGTCCATACCATTTTCAGCTACCAGGCGGATCAGACTCTGGGTCAACTCTTCCACGGTTTCGTTGAAGGCTTCACTGGGGCTGTGTCCATTTTTCCGCAGGGTTTGATATTGCGCTTCCATGACGCCGGCAAGGCAACCCATAAGCACACCGCGTTCACCTGTGAGATCGCTGTAAACTTCGTTCTGAAACGTCGTGGGGAACAGGTAGCCGGATCCGATGGCGATGCCGACTGCAAGGGCGCGATCTGATGCTTTTCCGGTAAAGTCCTGGTGGATGGCATAGCTTGAATTGATGCCGCTTCCTTCCAGAAAATTGGTGCGCACACTTCTTCCGGAGCCCTTGGGGGCCACCAGAACAACATCCACGTTTTTTGGGGGAATGATGTTTGTCTGATCTTTGAACCCGATGGAAAATCCATGTGAAAAATAAAGTGCGTCTCCCTCATTCAGGCTTTTTTTAACTATGGGCCAGGTGGACACCTGCCCGGCATCAGAAAGCAGAAACTGCACAAAGGTGGCGCGTTGAGCTGCCTCCTCAATGGAAAAAAGAGTTTCACCCGGGACAAAACCATCGGAAACAGCACGGTCCCAGGAGGATGTTCCCTGACGCTGGCCAATGATTACCTTCAGCCCATTGTCCCTCATATTCATTGCCTGTCCCGGCCCTTGAACGCCATATCCCAGGACTGCGATGGTTTCATTTTTTAGTATGGCCCTTGCCTTTTCAAGGGTAAATTCATCCGATGTGACGACATCTTCTACAACACCGCCAAAATTGATTGCTGCCATGAATGACTCCTTTGTAAATAGTTTATTGTGTTTATTGTGTTTGTTGGGTTTGTCGAGTTCGTTGGGTTTATTGAGTTTTTTGAGTCGGTAAACATCATCAGTTTAAACTGCTATCTTCTTTCCACCAGGAGCAACTCAAAAAACTCAATGAACTCAATAAACTCAGAACTTTTCGTCAATTGGGCTCCCTGAACAACGCCAGCGCTCCTGTCCTGGCAATTTTCTTGATCCCCATGGGTTTTAAAAGGTTGATAAAGGCATTGATTTTATCCTCGTTTCCCGAAACTTCGATAATGTAGTGCTCCAGGCCGGTGTCCACTACCTTGCACCTAAAAATACTGACGATCCGCAGAATCTCAGCACGGTTTTCGGGCTTAGCCTTGACACAGATCAGCGCCATCTCCCGTTTGACCGCATTCTTACCGGAAAGATCTCTTAACTTGACAACGTTGATCAGTTTTCTGAGCTGCTTTTCAATCTGTTCGATCTCCGGCAGGTTTGCATTGGTTACCAGTGTAATTCTCGATACCAGTGGATCGATGGTGGGGGCTACCACCAGGCTTTCAATATTGTATCCCCTGGCGCTGAAAAGTCCCACGACTCTCGATAAGACACCGGGCTCATTATCCACCAGCATGGTCAGGATATGTTTTTCTTCATTCATGTGTTTAACCCTCTATTGATATGAAATTGTGAAACAATTTTATGCTAGTAACATCTCGGTAATCGGAGCGCCGGCTGGAACCATGGGATAGACGCATTCCTCTTTTGCCACCACGAAATCCATGATGACGGTATTGGGGGATGACAATCCTTTTTCGAGAACCGGTATGACCTCCTCGGGTTTTGTGGCCCGTAGACCGAGTGCGCCGTATGCCTCTGCAAGCTTGATAAAATCCGGACCACAGTCCATGCATGTGCTGGCATAACGCTTGTCGTAAAACAGTTCCTGCCATTGTCTCACCATGCCGAGATAACCGTTGTTCAAAATAACGATTTTGACAGGTAGATGATACTGCAACGCGGTGGCCATTTCCTGGATATTCATCTGGATGCTCCCATCGCCGGCGACATCCACCACGGTTTTGTCCGGTCTGGCAATCTGTGCACCGATAGCCGCAGGAAAGCCAAAACCCATGCACCCAAGTCCTCCGGATGTAATGAAATGATTGGGCTTGTCAAAATGATAATACTGGGCCGCCCACATTTGATTTTGACCAACTTCGGTGGTGATGATGGCCTCGCCCCGGGTCAGTTCGTACAATTTTTCCACGACATACTGGGGCTTGATGACATCGGTCTGTTTATAGGCAAGCGTGTTCTTGTCCTTCCAGGTCTGTATCTGATCTATCCAGGGTTTCCGTTTGTCATTCAAGGGGGCCTTGTCCAGGGGCTTGATGAGCGCATTCAAACTTTCCAGCGTGTTGCGGCAATCCCCGACAATGGGGATGGTTACCGGCACATTTTTACGGATCGAAGTAGGGTCGATATCTACGTGGACGATCTTGGCCTGGGAGGCAAAGGCATCTGTCTTACCGGTGACGCGATCATCGAACCGAACACCGATACCGATGAGGAGATCACAAAAACTCGTGGACATGTTCGCCCGGTACGTGCCATGCATGCCGATCATGCCCATCCACAAGGGGTCGGAGCCTGGAAAACCGCCAAGCCCCATTAAAGAACCCGTCACGGGAATTTGCAGGTTCCTGGCAAACGTCGTCAGTTCTTGAGCGGCCCCTGAAAGAATAATCCCGCCGCCTGCAAAAATAACCGGCCTTTCAGACGTTGCTATGAGATCGACCACCTTTCTAAGCTGTTTCATATTAGGTTTGTAGGTGGGATTGTAGGATTTGATCGTGACCTGCTGATCTGGCTCATACAGGGCTTTTACGTTGCTCACATTCTTGGGGATATCGATGAGTACCGGACCCGGTCTGCCGGACCTGGCAAGATAAAAAGCCTCTTTCACAACCCTGGCAAGGTCTTTCACATCCTTTACCAGAAAATTATGTTTGGTACAGGAGCGTGTGATACCGACAATATCAACTTCCTGGAAAGCGTCGTTTCCGATGAGGTGGGTGGGAACCTGGCCGGTGATGACCACCAGCGGTATGGAGTCCATGTGTGCTGACGCAATACCTGTAACCGTATTGGTTGCGCCTGGACCTGATGTGACCAGACAAACACCGACCTTGCCGCTGGCTCTGGCATAGCCGTCTGCCGCATGAACGGCACCCTGTTCATGACGCACAAGAATGTGTTTGATGCTGGTGTCTTCCAGTTTGTCATATATGTCGATAACCATACCGCCGGGAAATCCAAAGATTGTATCGACTTTTTCTTCCTCAAACACCTTGATCAGAATTTGAGCGCCGGTGAGTTCCATGATAAATCCTTTCTGCAAAAAAAAATCCGTTACCGGCTCAGGGCTGGTAACGGATTAATTTTTTTTGTGATGAATAAATTTAAGCCATTAACAACCCTGTTCCCCGCCGAGGCCGATTAGACCGACGACGAGGCCTAGAATGCTGATAATAAGTATGTTAATGGCGAAAATACGCTTCAATTTAAATAATCCTGTAATTTATGAATGCTTACAATGGCAACAAATTGTTTGGATGTCAAGGTTTTTTTCAAGGGCAGGTGATTAGACTGTAGACTGTTAGGCTGTTAGCAGCTAATAGTCTACAGCCTATATATTGCTTACTACTTTTTGTTTAAAATCCCGAGCTGTCCGGCCTGTTCCCATAGCTGTCTGGCCAGTCGAATCGTGGCGT
>JAOZSO010000542.1:0-2511 GCA_029939655.1 Desulfobacterales bacterium | reverse complement strand
TGATTCTGCAGATCGCCACCCAGACCTTTACAGGATTGGCAGTCCTGTTTCCTACGGTCCTGTTTGGGTTGTATCTCAAACGAGTCTATTCAGCGGCTGCCATCTTATCTATTCTGGCCGGTGAAGCTGTCATGCTGCTTTTCTATTTCAAGATTTGGACGGGGGGCGGTGTATTGTCTGTTGTATGGGTCATGCTGGCGACATTTGCCGTATATATCGCCGTCCATGCCGTGCGAATGCAGCAGGAAGGACGCCTGACACTGTCTGCACCTATATGGCTATCCAATCGCTACGTGTACATGTTCATGGGAGTTTTTATCCTGGGAATGGATTTCTGGGCCTGGGATCGTACCACACCGATGTTTCTGGGAATTCCGGCCTGGATTTTCTATTTTGTACTGTTGTCGGGACTTCAGACGGTGGGGATGGTATTACTCCTCCGTTCATCTTCTTCGATGTTTGATGAAAAATAAATCCATCAACGGCTTAAATTTTACTTGACGTTACAGCGTTATGTTGTTGCATCATTTTAGGAGGTGAAATCATGGCGACACTCGTAAAACGTGCCACCGTTTACTTCGATCCAATTATCCATAAGACATTGAAACTGAAATCCATAGAAACGTCTAAATCCATTTCCGAACTTGTGAACGAATCTATCAAAGAAACACTAGCAGAAGATGCGGAGGATATCACCGCATTCGAAAAGAGAGCGGATGAACCGCTTATGAGCTTTTCTGAAATGGTTAAAAGGCTCAAGAACGATGGCCGAATATGAGATTTTTTTCAAAGAGTCGGTTTGGAAAGAGCTAAAAATAATTCCAAAAAGCGATTTAAAGAGGATTCTGTCGCGAATTGAAAAACTGGGCGACAACCCTCGTTCAGTGGGCTGTGAAAAGCTGACGAGCATGGAACTTTACCGTGTCCGCCAAGGAAAATATCGTATCGTATATTCGATTCAGGATAATGAGCTCACCGTCTGGGTCATCAAGATCGTCCATAGAAAAACCTAAAGTGAGCGTTTCAAATTTTAAGAATATTAGATTCGAGAGGTTGAACTCCTTTCAATCGGCACGGAAGCCTTGTAAATAACCCCTTTCCCCTGGATAGTATAACCCGGAACAGCAGCCGGAATCAGCACGGAAGCGCCCTTGTCAAGAATCAAGGAATCCATGTTACCGGTTTCGGCAACTCTGTGCTTTCCGGCCGTACAAAGCAGAATCTCGACGCTTCTATCGACCTGGCCTGTATATTCATCCCCGGTGCCCAGCGTAATGACCGAAAGTTCGAACTCCTGGGCAGGTGTCCGGTAAGCACCCACATATTTTTCCCGATTCTCGGGCAGAAGAATATCGACACTTTTCTCCTGAAAAGACAGAATACGCATCAATTCATCAATTTCCACGTGCTTGGATGTCAACCCGCCCCGAAGCACATTGTCGGAATTGGCCATGAGCTCGATCCCCACCCCGCTCAGGTAGGCGTGCAGCTCCCCCGGGCCTAAAAACAGGGCTTGCCCCGGCTGAAGATGTACCAGGTTGAGTATGACCGGAAAGATGACACCGATATCGGATGGATATGCGTGATTGAGTCTGACAACCCAATCATATTCGGGACGTTCATGTTTACATGCTTCGGCATGCCTGACAGCTTCATGAACGACCTCGGCTTGCTTCCGGGGGGCCATATGCATGATGGTTTGAAAAAAAGCCTGGGCGCTGTTGGCCGGAGCGTTTTTTTCCAGCAGGTAGAACGATTCCTGAAGGGATTCAGGGCAGAGCGGGCGGAGCAGGGTTGCTGTTTCAGAAAGGCTCCTGAAGCCGCACAAGCCCCAGAAAGGGGTCAATGCACACAGACATTCCGGTTTGTGATGGGGATCTTTGTAGTTCCGATTGGAAGCATCAAAAGGGATAGCGAGTGTTTCTTCACGGTCATACCCCTCCTGTGCAGCGACAGCACCAGGATGCGCCTGGATGGACAACGGTTCTGCTGCCGCGAGCACCTTGAATAGATAAGGCAGCTTTCCATGATATTTTTCTGCGACCCTTTTCCCCAGAATTTCCATGGGATAATCATGAATCAGGCTAAGGAGCGATTCCCAACCATTTTCGGTGGCTACAAGGGAAGGCGCCTTGGGATGTGCCCCCATCCACAATTCGGCCTGGGGTTGAGATGCAGGTGATGGCTGCCCCATCAGGTCTGCTATGGCCGTGCAAGACCCCCATGCATATTCCTGAACCGTATTTTTTAGATAAGCGATATGTTTCATAGCATTGTGTAGTATTGATATGACAGTTAAATATCCCAATCATCGTCATTCCCCTGCCTTCGCAAGGGCACGCTCTGCGAAGGCAGGGCACGAAGTGAAGCTTTAGTGCTATCCGGAAAAATACTGGATGCCGGATCAAGTCCGGAATGACAGGGTTAGCATTTTTCGTTGCCGGAACAATAAAGACATTTATAGCAGGTTTTCCGTTATGAAAAAAGAGATTGAATTACATTTTCTTTCAG
>JAOZSO010000103.1:0-9507 GCA_029939655.1 Desulfobacterales bacterium | reverse complement strand
AGAAACATCGAATGTTCCACCGCCGAGGTCATAAACCAGAACCGTCTCGTCGGCTTCGATTTTGACGTCGTAAGCCAGGGCAGCGGCCGTGGGCTCGTTGATAATTCGGGCAACATCGAGGCCGGCCAGAACTCCGGCATTTCGGGTGGCTTTCCTCTGGGCGTCGTCGAAATAAGCCGGCACCGTTATCACCGCCCGGTCAATTATTTCCCCAAGATGTTTTTCAGCGGCACGTTTCAGTTTCTTGAGAATTAAAGCGGATATTTCCTCAGGTGCCAGCATTTGATTCCCCATACCGACCTTGCAGCTTTCCCCCATTTTCCTTTTAATGGAAAGAATCGTTGCATCGGGTCTTACAAGCATCTGATTTCTGGCGGCCGTACCGACGATCAAATTCCCCTTTGCATCGAGTCCGACACAAGAGGGCATAACTGAATTTCCTTCTACCGGAACAACTTCCGGCTGACCATCATCAACCACGGCAACTTCGGAATTGGTGGTTCCTAGATCGATTCCTATGCAAACACTCATCTGTCATTTCCTTTTCAACCAGCCACTTTGACCTCGGCAAATTTTATAACCTGGTCGTTATAAAGATACCCACCTGCGCTTTCCTCCACGACAGTGTTGGGTTCAATAGATCGGGAGGCAACAACTTCAACGGCTTTCATGTACGCTGGATCAAATGGTCTGGAAAGGGTGTGTATTGCCGTAACGCCATGACCGCGCAGCAGCTGTTCGAAATGGTCTCTCATTATAACAATGCCTTGAAGCAGTGTTTTCCATTCTGCCAGCCATTTTTTTCGTGAGGAGAAAAAACCGGTTTCCGGTGGTTTGGACAATTTAATTTCTATGCGCTTTACTCTCTCCAACAACTCCACAAGAGACATAAACAGTTCTCTATGCGAAGCCCCATCAACGGGATCCTGTTTCGAATCCTCTTTTTTGATCTGTCGTGCAGACGGAGTCAGGGGTTTCACCATCGTGTGAAAATCACTCAATGCATCGTTGAAGCGGGTAAATGCATCGTGATTTCGACGGGCATCCTTGCGTACCTCGCCACGTAATATACAGAGCTCTTCATAAAAGGAGTAAAGGTCGGGTGGTTCGGGGACAGTGTCCCGCGGTATCGGCCATGAATCCACCTCGCCAACCCACCGTTTAAAATTCCGGACAAGCCGGATTTTCCACGCTTTCCCACTGCTGCCGGCAGGCGGGCGGTTTTCAGTAATAGCGATACGGTCTCGATCTACCTGTTGTCCATTTTCATCTATCTTTTCGCGCATTGCCTCAGATACCTTTTCAAGGCCCCAAATTTTAAGGGCGTTCGTTTACGTAAAGTGAAGCCGGCCAGCAAGACTTCGAAAGGCGATCCGGCACCGGGATTTCGATTAAACAAATCATATTGTAGCCGCTGGTCTTCGTTCTTCAAAAGATGATAGGCTTCGCTGACCTGTTTGAATTGTTTGGGAAACCGCTCCGGTGAATAAATCTTGATCAATTCAAGATAGGCGCTCCGAACCGCCGAATCGTCTACATCGCATGGGATGTTCAAAACATCGTAAGGATTCATCGGTTTTATTCCCTAACCCAGATTAACCGGAAAAAAATCTCTTATCACAGATCATGAAAGATCGGAAACACGAAAAGCAGTAATTTTTTTATTTTATAGGCATCATGTTCTGGGCTGCCTATGTATTGCCGGGACAAATGCCACAATCGAGAAACCGATTCTGCCCGGCACCTATACAGCCGTGCGGACATCCATGGGCGTTGTCACTCAAACAGGTCGAGCTGCCTGTGGCGGTCCTGTTTAGAGGGCGCAGACTTCGAATTACTGTTCGAGGATCTTTTCTTAGATCCTCGACCCCTCTTTGCAGGAGGGAAAAAGGGGCCGAAGTCCTCCTCTTCGTCGTCGTCAAACCAGTCATCGTCGGTGGGCATGCCGAAAGACTCCATCAACGATAATGCATTTTCAGTTTCCTTTATTGCCTGGCGCACCCGGGGGACAAGATCCCGGATTTCCTGTTTTTCCGCAAGGTCGAGAATGATCCGTAGTTCCTTCAAACTTCGTTCGGGGTTACGGAAGTCCATTCCCAATTGCTGCCGGGATAGATACCGGAACATTCGCATTTCCGCATCGTCTGGATACAGCTTCAGCATTTTGGCGGTGTATTTGCGGGCAACACCCTGATCGTCGCTTGTTCCTTCCAGGCCGTATTCGATCACCTTAACGGCAACCTTTCTGGAAACGCCCTTGCCAAGGACTTTTCGCAGGTAGCTGTTCAATCGTGCCGTTTCCCTCTTTATCCGTGAATGCTTTGATGGGATTTGACGAATGTATCCGAAAGTTTCAACGAGATCCTCCGCGGGGTCGGACGCAGGTTGTCCGGAGTATATGCCATCAAGGACGCTTCCATGCTCTTCCAAGTACTTGGCCGGGGCTTCGTAAATGTGACCGATAAGCCACAAAAAACAGTGAAGCTTCAATTCGTGGCCACACAGTTCGAATGCCTGCAGTTTGAACTGTGCTCCTTCTTCTTCATTTCCGGCCAGCCATTCGAAAATCGCCCACCGCGCAAACAAATACGCCTGGCCACGAGTGAAGTCTTCGGATTGCCGCTGAGCCTTCTCCAGGGCTTTGGCCAGCAGGTCCCGGCATTTCTCCATAGCCCCTTTTTGGGCGTACATCAAGCCGGCTTTGACACAGGCGATTATCAAATACGTCCGGAGCATGCTGTCAAGGGGGTCCAGGCTCAAGGCCTGCTCAAGATATTTCAGGCCTTTGATCAGCGCATTTCTTTTAAGGCATTGCAGCCCGGCTTTGTACAGGCTCTCTTTTTCATCGGGAAACCGTTTAATGATGTCATCCAGCTTTCTATTGGCCTCTGCTTTCTGCCGGGTTTTTTCATAGAGTTCCAAGAGAGAAAAATGCGTTTTCAAGTTATCCGGACAATACAGCAGGGCTTTTTGATAACATGTTTCCGCAAGGGTTTCGTTTCTCAGTTCCGGCCTCTGGCGATTCTGTCGAAAAAAGAAGAAAGGGATCATTGTATCTTCTGCCATATCTTCCATGGAATAGACATCACCTAAATGGGCATATACGGCAGCCTCGACACGTTTGTTTCTACCATGGTGCTGCTGATAGGCGAATAAAAAAGATCTCCATTCCTGCATCGTTTCTCTATCCGCATACGGGTCGGTTTCAAGGGAAAGTGCCAGGGCCCGGCTTGCCTGCATTTTTTCAAAACTGTTTTTTTTCCCTTTTTGCAGAGCAAGGTCGAAAAGAAAATCGAAGTACTTTTCTGACCGCATGTCCTCAGTATCTGTTATGGCATTGAAATAAAAGGTGGACAGGGATCGTTGAATCCCGGGTTTTTGCGAAGGAAAACCATCCAGCCTGGATCGCAGGTGCTTATACGAGTCCCGGTATCTTCCCACCCGCCACAGGTACTCGGACCGGGGTAAACAATCAGCGAGGTTTTCATCTCCCGCCAAGCAACAGATATCGCCCAGCAAATCGAACTTTTTATGCCCGGTTGCAAGCCATCCGGTTTCTTTTAGGATTGTCAGAAATGCTTGGGCGGCTTTACCGGGAACCGTCCCTGGGAAAATTTTTTCGAGAGCTTTCAGGGCTCTTGCATCATCGTGAGCATAGAATGCGCAAATACCCTTGATAAACCATTTCCATGGTGAAAAGAGGGAACGCGTTCCCATCGGTTGGATCAAAGACAGCGCCTCCGCGTAGCGTTCCTGCGCAACGGCGTCCAGAGATGAATGGACCCGGGATATATCGGTCAGTAAAGGCGGGGACAAAGGAAATGATCGATCCCGATTTTCAAACGCAACAATCAGGGCATCTCCCATCAGTGATTCGCTTTCGGTGAAAGGGGGTTTCCGGCCGGCAAGTGCTTCCGCCGCAATGTTTGCAGCTTGGGAATAATTTTCTTCAGCCAGGGCCAGCCTAACTGCTTCGAGATACAGTTTTGGGCGATCGGTGATGTTTTCAAGCGATGTCAATACTGCCTTCGCATCCCGGAATTTTCCCTGGTCCATCAGCAGGTGAAACAGGCAGCGGCATGATTCAATGAGTTCGGAGAGGTATTTATCCCGGTTTTGCTTGCACAGCTGACCAAACAGGCTCCGGGCCTGTCGATAACGGCCGGCCCGCATGTGAGCATCGGCGGCGTTTTGAAGGGTTTCGGTAGATACCGGTTTTTTGCGGCTCTTTTGTTTTTTCTTTTTTTTCTTTCCCATATACCATCCGGGCCGCTTTATGATTCGGCGAAAGCTGAAAAATACAAAGCATGCGTCGGGGTGTCAATAGAAAATTGCTGCAGGTCGTTGACACAATCGTTGCGGAGGTTTGTTTCGGGGACGACTCAGAAGCATAATCGTTGAATATGATGTTCCAGATGGTCTGAAACCTGCTTAAAGGCAAGCAAAAGGTACGCCGGCAATTTGTTCGTCATACAGGCGAGGGCTTTCGTCATTATTGATGACCAATCCAAAACGACATTTTTGATCCTTGATAAAATCTTTCAGAGTCCGTAACTGTTTTAACGGTACAGTCTGGGTATATTTGATTTCAATGGGGATCAGCCCAAATTCACCTTCAAGTATCAGATCGACTTCAGCACCCCCGCCGGTTCGGTAATAATAGTAGTCGAAACCTGCACCGGTTGCATTGAGGCCGCGGATGATTTCCTCGATGACCAGCCCTTCCCAAGAGCGGCCCTTAACCGGATGAGTGGCCAGAAGATCCAGATCCGATATCCGTAGCAGGTAATGGAGAAGGCCGCTGTCACGAAAATACCCCTTTGGATGTTTCACAATACGTTTCAACGCATTTTTCGTATAGGCGGGGATGCTTCGCCAGAAAAAAGTTCCATCGGCGATTTCAAAATAATCCCGGACCGTGGGCTGGGATACACCGAGTGATCGCGACACGTCTGAATAGTTGATGACATTTCCGGATACACCGGCCAGGATCTGCACAAAAAGACGGAATCTGTTTTCGTTTATGCCGGGAAATAGTTTTGCCACGTCTCGATACAGATAGGTGCCGGTATATTGATTCATCCAGAGAGAATGAAATCGGTTGCTTTTTTTTAACCATGGCTCCGGATATCCGCCCTTGAACCAGAAATCATGAACATCCTGTACGCTCCCAAGCGGCTTAAGCTCACCAATAAAATTTCGAGCATGCACCCTGTCGGTTAAAAACTGGAAAAACGGTGGTGACGGTTCTTTCCTTACTTCAGAAAAGGAAAACGGCGCCATCTCTATGATACCGATTCGTCCGGCAAGGCTCTCGGAAATGGCTCGAACCAGTTTGGAGGAACTGGAGCCGGTGATGACAAATCGGCCGGTGCTTTGCCGATCCCTGTCCACTGCCACGCGCAAGGCAGCAAACAGCTCCGGCCGCAACTGGGCCTCATCAATCGCAATTTTGTCGGGATTCAAGCGAAAAAACAGATCGGGATCCTGAGAAAGGGTTTGAAAATCACTCTGCTTTTCAAGGTCAAACACTTTCCAGCCCTTGGGAAGTGTTTGAAGAAGTGTTGTTTTCCCACATTGCCGGGAACCAATGAGAGCTACGCAAGGGAAAAAAGCAAGATATTCCTGCAACAGTTTTTCATATTGGCGAAACATACCATGTAATTTAAAACATATTCTTTGAAAATACAAGGTAAATTTTATTATTCATTCAACATTTTAGTCCAGCCAATGATCCGGCATAGTAGATGGGAATGAAGTGCAACCTTTGTTCTAACCGTTTGGCATAGGGGCCACTATAGAGTACAAGACCTTCAGGGCATTCCGGGTAACGCTGGAGTATTGCGTGCATGCTTCTGAGGGTTCCGCCACTACCGGACTTTACTTCGATCGGATAAATTTGCCCCCGGTATTCAAACAGATAGTCAACTTCAGCCGTGCTGCCGGGTGCATTCCTGGCCCAATAGTAAAGGCCCCCATCCTGCGCGGCGATTAACTCTTGGGCAACAAACTGTTCTGCAAGCTTGCCGCGATAAATAGCCAGCAAATCCTCCTGCTTAATTTCAACATCCACTGGCAGATGGTTCAGTCTCTGCATCAAACCGATATCAATAAGAGAGGCCTTGAATTTTCGATTATTGGCGATACTTCCCAATGGTATTGCCGGCTGTTTTACTGAAGGTATTTTGTACAGGACGTTCGCCATACACAATAATTCGAAAGCTTTGCGGATGGTCGGGTTGGAATAGCCGCTAGTAAGTCGCGAATACATAACTTGATCCCCGACCCTTGTTGCGCAGCCGGACAGAACCTGATCGAGGCATAATTTATCGGCGCGCAGGGCATATCTTGCAAAGTCCTGACGGTAAGAAACAAGAATTTCCGACTGAACATCAAAAGCTTCCAGCATGGATCCAGTGTCGAGATATGCCTGTACCGCTTCCGGCATTCCCCCTGTGAAGAAATAATATTTAAGCTGGGTGATCATGAGCTTATGAATAAATTCGTCTATTTCGGTCGGCGGTTCCTGCAGTATCCGGTATAATTGTTCATGACCGCCCGCCAACAAAAACTCGGCAAACGTCATTGGATACATATTGACGAACTGGATACGGCCTACCGGGAATGGTATTTCACCCAAGGCAAAATCCAACAAAGATCCTGCTGCGATAACATGCAGCCCGGGTTTTTCTTCATAAAGATATCGCAGTGCCATGAGCGCCCGGGGGCAGGCCTGTATTTCATCAAGAAACAGAAGGGTTTCACCGGGTCTAATTTTTTGCCGAGAGGCAATTTCCAGTCGTGATAAAACGGTATTGCTGCTGAGATCGTCCTGGAAGATTGTGTGCAGATCATTGCGTTTTTCCAGGTCTATTTTCAGCATATTTTTGAAATATTTTTGTCCAAATGCCTCAACAGACCAGGTTTTTCCGGTCTGACGTCCCCCTCTGACGATCAAGGGCTTGCGCCTGTCGACATCTTTCCATTTTATCAATCTGGCTTCTATCAATCGTTCCATTCACGGAATCCTTTAAAAGATATAGTCATTATTAATGTATATCCTTTAAAATATCAAGGCAATTATTAATGAAAGGATAAAAAACGCGGAGGTGGATCATGATGACAGGGAACGATAGGTCAGATTGATGTTCCGATTTTTCAAAGCTCTCTTTTGACGACGGTTGTTATTCATAATTCAAGGGTTGACTTTTATGTTAGGCAAAGTTAACGTAAGGTTGATTTTAAAGTTAACTTATACTATTCAGGGAGCACATTCCATGTCCAAATATGTAAGTGCAAAGGATTTTCGTCAAGGTTTTCCTAGCGTTAGTGAAGATCTCAAACAATGGGGCGAAATTATCGTTCTTAAAAGATCAAAACCTTTATTCAGGGTCCTGCCATTCGAAGAGTCCCCGAAAGATCTTCTGGACAAGGTCGCATCAAGGGAGGATGATTATCAACCCGACCTTGAAGAAATATCCCGAATTGTTCATATGCTTCGGAAAACCTGATGAAGATAGTTGTCGATACGAACGTGGTCATATCAGGTTTGCTATGGAGAGGTCCGCCTAACCGGATCTTAAAATGGGCGCGTGAAGGAATTCTGAGTATTGTGGCTTGCGAAGAGATAACGACTGAATTGAAACAAGTTATACAATATAAACGGTTTTCCAAAAGGTTATCTCAAATTGATACATCGCCAACTGAAGTCTTTTTCTATTTTATGAATCTCGTCACATTCGTACCCACACCTGAAATCATGCCGGATGTTATCAAAAAAGATCAGTTTGATAATTTTTTTTTGGCATTAGCATCGGATAACAATGCCCATCTAATTATCTCTGGTGACAAGCACCTTCTTGATGTAAGGGAATATAAAGCTATTCAAATCGTAAGGCCGAGTGAGGCCACAAGGGTTGTTGAATCGTTACTAGGAAAACATGTTAGACCGCTTCGCCCACAAGAGGAAGACTGAAAATCTTTCCTAATGGAAAGACTCAGAGCTCATGCAAAAATAACTTCACATTTTCAGCGCCCATCCATCCCGCTCAGCGGCGTTGCAAAAACTCGAAATATGCTTGATATCTCTATATTTATGCGCCTTGCTGAGTGGGCGCCTGAACGCTGAAAATCTGCGAACTTATTTCTGCGTAAACCCTTAGGATACCGGAAAACAGGCGCGAACATTTGCGGAGGTGTGTTTATGAGATCACCGCCGAATAGAAGGCATGTTCAAAAGGCTACCCGAAGAAACCTGATCAAGGTCCTCATTTTCGGCCCGTTGGCGGCCTTCTTTTATCCCCGAAACCGCGCAAGAGCAGATGCAGCCATTGATGCCCGTTTCCGCTGCTGCGCCAACTGCCGCTATTATGTTCCCCCCCACAATTTGATGCTGCTGGACGGCCCGCCGTCAGGTTATTGCAGTCACCCGAAACGCGTTGGAGGTCGCTATATCTGCGATGCAACCTTTGTTACCGAGGCCAGGCTTTATCGGAGGCCGGGGGATGGGTGTGATGAGCTTTTTGAGGGGAATGTGAGGGAAAAATATAGCCATTCGGGCTTTAATCGAGAAGAATATTAAAATAAATGATGTGTTTGACCTCATCTGTCAAAGCCGCGTGCTATGCTGATAGTCAGAAACGGTTTTTAATATATTCATGTGTGGAAATGGTGATGCATGCCTTTTTCAAACAAGAGACGCAAAGGGAAAAATATGATCTTTTATGCGCATAGTATTGAAAATCAGCCACCGGAAAAATGGCAGCTTCTTGAAGACCATTTGGCAAATGTGGCGGAGATGGCTGAGGAATTTGCCCATCCCTTTGGCGGATGCGTATGGTCGAGGCTTGCGGGCAGAAATCATGATATCGGTAAGGGGAAGCTGCCATGGCAGGCATATTTGCGTCATGAGAACCAAATAATAGATGGTTTTACGCAATATTACAAAGGTCGGGTCACCCATGCCATCCAGGGAGCACGGTGGTTATTTAAATATTCTAACCAGGCAGGGAAACTCCTGGCATATTGCATTGCCGGTCACCATGGTGGATTGTCGAACTGGGAGGATTCTCCAGAAAGTGCATTAAAAAAACGGCTTGAGAAAAAACTGCCAGAAATCAGTATCCCGCTGGATATTCCTGAATTGCCAACACAACTACCGTTTTCAACTCCTGACGGCGAGCTCTTCGGATTCCAGCTACAGTTCTTTGTCCGGATGCTTTTTTCATGCCTGGTTGATGCTGATTATCTGGATACGGAAGCCGCACTAGATACGAAAAAGGTGGGATGGCGATCAAAATATCCGCCCGTATCTGAATTGAATAAACCTTTCTGGACCAATTTTAGGAAGCTTCGCAGCAAAGCAGAAGAAACAGACGTCAAACATCAACGAGAATCTGTACTGGCGGATTGCCTGAAAGCAGCAAAAGAGAGCGAAGGGTTATTTTCTTTAACCGTTCCGACTGGAGGGGGAAAGACGCTGGCATCCCTGGCGTTTGCTTTGGCACA
>JAOZSO010000541.1:0-2516 GCA_029939655.1 Desulfobacterales bacterium | reverse complement strand
TATGGGAGGCGGTATGGGAATCATAATGATTATTTTCTGGGTCTTTCTTATTGGAGCTATTGCACTGCTGGTTTCAGGGGCGGTTAACGGAATTCGTGGCGCTAAACACCATCAAGATGGTGTACGAAATCCCATTGAAACTCTCAACCAGCGTTATGCCCAAGGTGAAATAGACAAGACTGAATTTGAAAAAATGCGGCGCGACCTATCGATTTAGAGAAGTCATTTCAAACAACAACGGAGGTGTAACATGACAATCCAAACCAATACAAATGTTAAAGTTGATCCAGTGTGTCGGATGAAAGTTGCTGAAAACAGTAAGGTGCTGCCATTTACTTTTAACGAGAACACCTACTTTTTTTGTGCCGAAACATGCCGAAAAGAATTTATTGCTGATCCGAATAAATATTTAGAAAAGAAATTACCCAAAAAAAAGGGTTTGTGGGGCCGATATTTAGATCGACTTAATAAGACGACAGGGGGAAAACCACAATGCTGTCATTAAGGATTAGGCATATATCAAAATAGGGAATAACCATTCATCGAAATGATATAGGAGCTACGAGGAAAATTTTCTAATGGGAAAACGACGAAAATATGTTCCTTCACAAGTAGTTATACTGCATGTCGACAGCGTTGGTGGAGAAGGAAAAGTCCATAATGTTTTGGCGATGCTACGGGAGATTACCGGCGTGAGGGGAGCCAGCCTGTTTTTCAGTAATACTGCTATACGCATTTATTACGATCCAGAATATACTGACTTAGAAATCATTTTCGCGGCGTTATTGCCCACGAAGGACAGATTCAAAGACGAAGCCATTCATCAAGATGCATTTGCCGGTGCCGTTGTTGGCAGATGAAAAATAACTATAGAAAGGAGTATGTCATGGAAAAACAAATGTTTACTGTTTCCAACATATCATGTGGCCATTGCGTGGCTACAATTCAAAAGGAACTTCAGGAACTTGATGGAGTAACGAACATCAGTGGTGACCCTCAAGACAAAACGATTACGGTAGAGTGGGAAGCGCCAACAAAAGCATCACAAATTGAAAATAAATTGACTGAAATTGGTTATCCGGCGTTGGCGTAGAATTTGTTAGATGTAAGATTGCAAGGCATTTTCAGCCAATTTTGGTGGTCTTGCATTGAACAATTTTTCAGTCACCAACAAATGTCTGAGCTTTACCGTATGAGAACCTGACATGACACTAAGGTCATGTCAGCTTGTTTTAAAAGGCCTTTACCTAAAGTAATGTTGAAAGGTTTGAGGGGACAGAGTTCAAAAAAGGAGTATGGAGATGAACGATATTATACAAAAAGATGTAAAGACGTATGTCCGAACTCTAATTGCCGAAACTTTAGGCTCGATGACAGATGATACCAATCGCCATAATCGTCTACAGAAGGAAGAAAATCGAGAAAATTCCCCTTCCAAAACGAATCAAACCAAAGAGATTCTGAAGGAGTAAGCGATATAAGAAACATTTTGAAATGCATAAAATCAAGAAGTGTCTGGCAATCAGTAGAAGAAATGGTCAAAAGATAGCGAAGTAATGGATAAGGAGGTTCCAATAAATGGCTGAGCAAATAGGATTTGTAGTAAAAACAGAACTGAACGATTATGCTCAAGTTGTACTGGATCGTAAGGGGGCCTGCGGGGGATGTCAACCGTCAAGTGGCGGCTGTCGGAGTTGCCTGGCAAGCGCCAAAATACATAGTCGTGTAGCCAATCCAGTGAGTGCTAAAGTGGGCGATCATGTAAAAATCCATCTATCCTCTGCGAACCTGTTTTCCGGCGCAGCCATTCTGTATTTGATACCGGTTCTTGGACTTCTCATCGGTGCATTTACCGGTGCCTGGGCATCATCAGCGTTTGGGTTTTCCGATTCATTCGGGTCGATCGTGGGCGCCATGAGCGGGTTGGCCGTCGGATTTGCCGTTGTGATCATTCTGGGTCGCAGGCTTGGTATTCGTCAAAGAATGGTGCCGACCATCACCCAAATTGTGACGCCGAGTATCGGAAAACTGGATTTGAAAAACACACCTTGCTGTGGATAATGAGGATGTGAGGAAACGAAGGAAGGTGATGAAATCAGACTTTTATACCATCGACTATGGGTATTCATCCCACATCGGGCAGCGTCAGCAAAATCAAGATGCTCTGCGGGTAAGCTCTGAATCTGTATCCTTGAACGGCAAAGGACGTCTATTTGCAGTTGCCGACGGCATGGGCGGCCATCCTGGCGGTGAGATAGCAAGTCGTCTGGCGTGCAGTGGTCTAAGTAAATATTACAAAAAGAAGATCAATCAACAAGGGGCGCTTCGGCCAACTGATGTGAGCCGCCATTTAGCTGAGGTGATTATCCGCATCGATCGACATATTCGTCTGGTGGGGCTGAAGGATAACAAGCTTGAGGATATGGGGACAACACTCTCTTGTTTGGTGGTCACTGATACGAGCAGTATTATCGCGCATGTGGGCGATAGCCGCATATACCGGCTGCGAAATGGTC
>JAOZSO010000540.1:0-2522 GCA_029939655.1 Desulfobacterales bacterium | reverse complement strand
TCTAAATATTCATTAAAACTGATAATCTTTCCATCCTGATCCAAGATGAGGATAATCCCTTTGGTAAGCTGGATGACAGGCTGGTATAAATCAGCAATCCTTTGTGACATGTTAGATTTAACCATATACTTGATTTATGGAATATTTGTAATCTCGTCAAGATATGATTTTAACCAATCGTTTACCTGGTGGACGGACCAGATGCGCAAGGGCAACCTGGTTGTGCGGCGTAACCTTCCTGATGATGCGCCCCTGGAGGCGGAAAACCTTTATCTGCGGGAAGAAGCCAATCTTAAATATCGTCACGAAGGCATCATCGGAAAAAGCCGGGAGATCAAAAAGGTACAATCCAATAAGACATCTTCTATTACGTTGCCCTAAGCGTCTAATAATCGCCGCTGCAACAGCGACTGCATGTCACGACGGCCATCGACAATCAGCAGAACATAGACGTTCTTTTTCATGATCCGGTAAATGATACGGTAAGGTTTGAAAAAAATCTCGCGATATTCGCGAATTCCAAGCATTAGCAGTTCCTTGGGGTAAGCACCCCGCTCCGGGAATTCGGACAGTTTGGAGAAAGATTTTTCGATCTGATCCAAAACGTAGTCTGCTTTTCGAGGCGCATCATGCAGAGCGATGTAATCATAAAGCTCTTCGAGATCACGTACTGCATCATTGGTAAATAAAACCCTGAACGGTATCACCGAACCTCCCGCCGTTCGCGAAGACGCTTAATCACTTTCTCGACGGGTAAGAATTTGCCTTCCTCAACCTGACGCATCCCGATTGCCAAGATCTTCAAGAGAGCTATTGTTTGCTGGGTTTTCTCGTAACTTTCGATATCTTGTATGACCACCTTGGCTTTGCCATTCTGGGTAATAACCATTGGCTCTTGCTGTTCAGCAAGGTTTCTTATGATTTCAGCAGCATGGGCCTTCAGGTAGCTGATGGGCTTAATCCGGCTTGACAGTTTCATAAAAAATGCCTCCATTTCTAAAATATGACTTAATATAGTCCATAAACAGGTCATTTGTCAAGACCGTGAGGGCGACTCGAAACCGTGCTCGATGATTAGCGTTTTCATGTGTAAAGATGACAACTCACCGTATGCCCTGCCGTATCGATTTCCCTTGGGGCCTCTTTGCGGCAGACAGCCATAGCCTCCGGGCATCTGGGATGGAAACGACATCCTTTCGGGGGCGCAGATGGAGAGGGCGTACTCCCCTCAAGCGCCGACCATTGCGCCCTGTGGGATCCAGGGCGCGGAACCGCAGAAATCAACGCCTTTGTGTAGGGATGCTTTGCGTGAAAAATGATGTCACCCGTCTCTCCGAACTCTACAATTCGTCCCAGATACATCACCGCAATCCGGTTGGCAATATGACTGACAACACTCAAGTCATGTGAGATAAACAGATAGGAAAGATGATATTTCTCTCTTAGATCCAGGAGCAGATTGATTATTTGGGCCTGGATGGAAACATCGAGGGCACTGACAGGCTCATCGCAAACAATAAAATCAGGTTTAAGGGATATTGCCCTGGCAATGTTGATACGCTGCCGCTGACCGCCTGAGAATTCATGGGGGTAACGGTATAATACATCGGCATCGAGGCCCACATCTTTCAAAATACCCCTGGCTGCTTCCTCACGATCCCCATCTATCAATTTAAATTCGGATATCCCTTCCGTGATGATATCCAAAACATTCATGCGCGGATTCAAAGACGAGAGGGGATCCTGAAATATGATCTGAATTTTGCGACGCAACTCTCTCAGTTCTTTTCGTGAAAGACCGGCAAGCTCCCTTCCTTCAAACTTTATATGACCATCATGAATCTTTTCCAGTCCCACCAGTGTTCTGCCAAGCGTTGTCTTGCCGCATCCGGATTCGCCCACAAGACCTATTGTTTCCCCCTTCTGCAGCGCAAAAGAGACGCCGTCCACCGCCCTGACATAACCAATGGTTCGGGACAAAATCCCTCTGCGAACAGGAAACCAGGTCTTGAGATTATTGACCTCAATAAGACCCGTAGAGACGCGATTAATCGCGTCTCTACCATTAATCGCGTCTCTACCATTAATCGCGTCTCTACCATTAATCACGTCTCCACCATTAATCGCGTCTCCACCATTAATCGCGTCTTTACAATCCCGGGAACCACCCTGTGACCGATTGTCACGATCTTTATAATATTTATCCTTTTCCCATTTTTCCGGATTGGCTTTAATATATTCTGTTATTTCGTTAAATGATTTTTCGTTTCGGATAATGTGATCATGGAATCGTGATTGCCAGGCAAATCCTGCGTTTATTTTTCGTGATTCAAATGTGACACGTCCTTTATACCAACGTATTACCCGGGATAAATTGTCATGCAACATTGGATTTTTATTTTCCGTTATTCCACCCGTAGAGACGCGATTCATCGCGTCTCCAATATTCATCGCATCTCCACCATTCATCGCACTATGCTCATCCGATTTACAAATAATAATGATAATATGCAAATGATTTG
>JAOZSO010000102.1:0-9549 GCA_029939655.1 Desulfobacterales bacterium | reverse complement strand
TGACCACCAACCGGCCATAAGTACCGCTGCAACCGGATAGCCCTGCCAGGAAAATCGCCAGAAAGACCGCCGAAACCATCCGTCCGGTAAACAGGGTATGATATTTCGATTGGTCGCGCATTACACCTTTTTTATGGAATCATCATCACGCTGTAATTTTTATTATTTCACTCGGGCCCTGGAATCCTTAACCGCTGAGAAGCAAGAACGCCTGGAGGCTGGAATGCTGCTGTCTGCTTATAGCTGTCAGCCACCCTCGAACCCTTATTAGCCTTTTAGCAGTTTAGGCTGTAGGCTTTTAGGTGTCTTTCGCAGATAGCTATCAGACACCCTTCAACCCTCGTATCACCCTCGAACCCTTCGATTAAATAGCACTCGCTCCCCCATCAACACCCAGTGTCTGGCCCGTAATGAACCCGGCACCGTCGGAGCACAAAAAAAGAACCGGGTGAGCTACATCCTCGGGCTCAGCAATTCTGCCCATTGGAATTGTTTTGACGATGAGTTGATAAAAATCCTCATTGGACCAGAAAGGCTCACTGAATCCAGTTCGAACCATACCGGGTGCAACAGCATTTACCTGAATATTGAACAATGCCAGTTCCTGAGCAAGAACCTTTGTCATCATTTCGATGCCGGCCTTTGCAATGCCGTAAATCCCCATGGCCGGAGCAGAACGACTTGCTGCCAGTGAGGAAATATTGACTATCTTGCCATATTTCTGCTCCCGCATCAGCTGGCCTGCTTTTCGGGAACATAAAAATACACCGTTCAGGTTGGTGTCGATGATTTTCTGCCACAAGGACGGATCAACATCGACAACAGTTGTCACGATGTTCATTCCGACATTGTTGATGAGCCCGTCCAACCTGCCAAATTCTTGAATTGTACGATCCATGAGGTTGTCCACATCTTCAACCTTGGCGACATGAGCCGGTATTGCCAGAAGGCGTTCTCCGGCATTAAGGGAAGCAGTAGCGACCGAAAGTCCTTCCTCTTTTCTGCCGCAGATAACGACCCTGGCACCCTGCTCGAGCAAAAGCCTTGTAATGGTCAAACCGATACCCCGACTGCCGCCGGTAACAACGAACACTTTGTCTACAAGTCCATAGGAAAGAACTTCACCCATTTTGACCTCCTTATGAAATCGTTTCACGATTTTATCATACGCGGCTGCGCCGCTTTAACAACTATATACTCAACCGTCTGGACTCAACGAAATAGATCATGGTTTATACCCTTGACCACTGGGCCCCTCTGGGATAACCTTCCGCTCAATTGGAAATGTTTAAAAATTATATCGGCAATATAGTAGTTAGTCAAACCTGAACTGAGCGATTTTCAAAGTCAATTGCAAAGGTACTGAGAATGCGGGTTTACGCGGTGGCGGATATTCACGGAAAAAATGACAGGTTTGAACGGATCCGGAGCAACCTGTTGGATTTAAAAGCCGACATTCTCGTTCTGGCAGGTGATATCACGAATTTTACAAAACCGGGAACGATCTTAAACAGACTCAATGCATTACCGGTGCCGGTTCTGGCCATTCGCGGCAATAGCGATCTGAAGAGAGTCGACCACCTGTTTTCAGCCTTGCCCAATTGTACCCCGATGCATGCTGCCTGCACGATGATCAAATCCATTCCCTTTGTCGGTATCAGTGGCACCCTTCCAATTCCGTTTCGATCCCGCGTCTGTCTTAATGAAAAATTAAGTTTGAAAAAGGTCGAGCCTCTGGTAAATACCCATACGGTCCTGGTGACGCATGCACCACCATACGGTTGCCAGGATCTTGTCATGGGGCGCTTCCACGCCGGCAGTAAAGGCCTCCTTGAATTGATCAAGAAACGCCGGCCGCAAATCATGATCTGCGGGCATATACACGAGGATGGCGGCGTGTCCACAGTTGAAAAAACGCGCGTGGTAAATTGTGCCCTCAGCAGAACAAACTCGGGCGCTCTCATGGTGTTCGAAAATGGAAATCTTGCCGGCCTCGAAATGATTTGAATGGAATTGTTGGCCGGAACATGATAACGAATAAACTTGATTTACGAATTTATGAATTATCGGATTATTCTGATCTAAAACCTCCACCTTTGGTGGAGGACCCGGAAAGGTTCTACCGATCCGGTGAATATTATTACTCCGACAATTAAATATGTTAAGAACGTCATTCCCGCGGAGGCGGGAATCCAGAACCAAACTGGATGCCGGATCAAGTCCGGCATGACGGCTTCAGGTATTTAGTCGCCAGGTTAATAAAAAGATGAATATCGAATGACGAACAAGAAATATTGAATAATGAAGTGTTGACAACCATCACTTCGAAATTCATGGTATCGATATTCCATATTGGATATTTTAGCCCCCTTCGAAGGGGCATCTTGAGCCCACCCATCCGCGGGTTGAGACTCAGTCGAGGAAGACATTACCAATGAATAAGCTCAACTACCTGATTATTGCCTCCCGTAACACGGGTAAAACCGCTGAAATCACAGAACTCCTCTCTGGTTTTCCCATTACGATCAAAAATCTGGATGACTTCGGACCCATACCGGAAGTAGAAGAAGACGGGCAGACCTTTGACGAGAATGCCTATAAAAAAGCAAGTTTTACTGCCAGGGTTCTCGGGCATCCGGCCCTGGCGGATGACTCCGGCTTAGTCGTAGAAGCCCTGAACGGAGCACCCGGTGTGTTATCGGCACGGTATGCAGGCCCTGATGCCACGAACGAAGATCGTTTTCAAAAATTGCTTCAGGAAATGGAAGGCGTCACCAATCGAAAAGCTGCGTTTGAATGTGTTATATCGATAGCGGTGCCGACCGGCCCGGCGCTGACGTATGAAGGCCGGTGTGAGGGAATCATCACAAAATCTCCTGAGGGCGTTAATGGATTCGGTTACGACCCCATTTTCTTTTATCCGCCGTTGAAAAAAACCTTTGCCGAACTGACCCGTGAAGAAAAAAGCCGTGTCAGCCACAGGGGGAAAGCGCTTGAGGAGTTCAGAAACGAATTTGACAGTGTTATAAAGTGGATAGAAATTCATATGCCATAGGAGAACAGCCATGCTTCAAAAAAACAAAGGTGTCGACATTATCGCTGAGATAGGAGGATTCAAAGAATACCAGGCGGCCGCCAGGTATCTTGAATCAGCCTTGACCGCTGAACATCTCGCACGTATCCAAAAAATTCAAAACAGGGAAGTCATCATCAAAATTGCCAATGCCATCGCCATGTGCGTGCCCGACGATATTTTCGTCAACACAGGCTCCGAGGCGGACCGGCAGTTCATCCGTGATCTATCGCTGAAAAAAGGGGAAGAAGCCCCCCTGGCAATGTCGCGGCACACCATCCACTTTGACCTGTCGGAAGAGCAGGGAAGAATCATCGACCGTACCTATTACATTGCCAACGAAGGTGAAGAAATCAGTTCGCTGGCCAATCGCATGGATCGCGCCGATGCGATTAACGAGGTGCGCGATAAAATGGTCCAGATCATGAAGGGCAAAACCATGATCATCGGTTTCTACGTCCGTGGCCCCATTGGTTCGCCCGTCTCCAATCCTGCCCTTGAGATCACCAGCTCTACTTATGTCTCTCACAGTGCCGAGATCCTTTACCGAAATGCCTACCTCTCCTTTGACCAGGAGGTTGAGCGGGCAGGTCACTTTTTTGTCAATGTCCACAGCGAAGGCCTCAATCGATCTGAAGACCTGCCCAATGCACGGGTATTCATGGACCGGAGCTTCCGGACCACCTTCAGCTTTAACTGCACCTATGCAGGCAACACCCTGCTGCTAAAAAAAGGGAATCATCGATTCGCCGTCGACAAAGCCGTATATGAAAACATGGGCAACGAATTGTCCGAGCACATGTTCATTACGGGCATCGAAGGTCCCGGAGGCCGGGTGACGTGGTGTACCGGTGCTGCCCCAAGCGGGTGCGGCAAAACCACCACCGCCATGGCTGGACATCTTTTCGTGGGAGATGACCTTGCACAGCTATGGATTGCCGATGATGGCAGCATCCGATCCGTCAATCCGGAATGCGGTATTTTCGGTATCGTGGAAGATGTCAACTGGGAAGGCGATCCCCAGTTGATGCAAATCTTACGGCGTGAAGGGGCGGAAGTAATCTGGTCCAACGTGCTCATCGATGATAGCCATGTCCCCCATTGGGTCGGCAATGGTGAGGACACGCCTGATAAAGGGTTCAATTTTCAAGGAGACTGGTTCAAGGGAAAGGTCGACAGCAACAAAAAACCCATACCCATGTCCCACCCCAATTCACGCTGCACGGTATCATCCACCGCGCTGGCAAACTATTCCGACTTTGCCGAGGACCCGGCAGGTGTTGAAACACGTATTATTACCTATAGTGGCCGTGACAGCGACACCATGCCCCCGGTATGGGCGGCGAAGAACACCGACGAGGGAGTGGTTATCGGGGCAACCATTGTGTCTGCCGCAACCGCAACCGAGGTTGGCGCCACCGGTGTCAAACGGGCCCCCTGGGCAAATGCGCCCTTCATTCCGGGCTCCCTGGGCGATTATATGAATGCTCAGTTTCAGTTTTTCAGCAACCCGAAAATCGCTGAGGACAAGCAACCGGTAATGGCGGGCTTGAATTATTTTCTGACCCATGAAGCCAGGGGCGGCACATCAAAAAAGCTATTGGGAGAAAAAAAAGATGTAAAGGTCTGGCTGGCCTGGCTTGAACGAAAAGTCAACAAAGATGTATCAAGTATAGAGACACCCATCGGCGATCTGCCTCTTTTTGATGATCTCGAGGGTCTTTTCAAATCCATCATAGACAAGACCTATTCCATAGACCTCTATACTCGGCATTTCTCGCTATACATTGACAACATCGTATCAAGAATCGATCTTCAACTGGAGGCGTACAGCAAGGAAGCAAGGATACCGGAGCGTCTCTTTACCATTCTCAGGAAACAACGCGAAGCGCTGATGCTGCTCAGGGAAACGTATGGACCCGTTGTTTCTCCCGACCAACTTCTGGAGGCTCATTGATCCCCGAAAGAAAAAGCAGTTGGGCCATGGCCATCAAGGCGCTGGTCCACCCTCGTGCACTTACCATGCTTTTTCTTGGTTTCTCAGCCGGCCTGCCCATACTGCTCATATTCAGCACACTGTCTGTCTGGCTGCGTGAAGCAGGCGTCGAACGGTCCACCGTAACATTTTTCAGCTGGGCAGCCCTCGGGTATTCTTTTAAATTTGTCTGGGCGCCCATTATCGATCGCCTGCCTTTTCCAATTCTCTCAGCCCTAATGGGACGGCGGCGAGGTTGGCTCCTGGTATCCCAGATATGCGTTATCGCCTCCCTGCTCTGGATTTCTCTTTTTGACCCGAAAATCGCATTAACGATGACCGCCGTGGGAGCGGTTCTGATTGGTTTTTCATCAGCAACCCAGGATATCGTTATAGACGCGTATCGCATCGAATCCGCAGAGAAGGAACTGCAATCCATGCTGTCTTCCATGTACATCGCCGGCTACCGGATCGGCATGCTGGTTGCCGGAGCAGGGTCGCTTTGGCTGGCGGACTGGTGGGGGCAGAACACGTATGATGTGTCCGTCTGGGCGAATGTCTATCGCACCATGGCATTGATGATGCTGGTGGGTATTGCAACGACATTCATCATCAAAGAACCCGTAGTGAAAGAGCGCAAGAGCAGCGCCTTTCGAGGTACAGCCGACTATGTGAGATTTCTACTTGTTTTTTTTATTGCCATCAGTGCTTTCATCATCGGATTTTTCTTCACAGCCTCATCGGCACACGCCATCAAACAAGTGCTGGTCGATCAATGGGGGTGGATAAAACAACTGGCAGGGTTTGTAACGGAAACAGGACGATTCGCATTCAGCGTCCTCCTGGGCAGCCTGGCAATCTGGGGATCCATTCGGGGCCGCCTTGTTCCGTTTGGTCACATTAAAGAGACTTACATCGAGCCCTTGGGAGATTTTTTCCAGCGCTATGGCACCACTGCGCTGGTGATTCTGCTTCTGGTGGGTACCTACCGAATATCGGACATCCTGATGGGTGTTATCGCCAATCTATTCTATCTCGATGTCGGTTTTACCAAAGCTCAGATCGCCACCTACACCAAGTTCTGGGGGTTATGGGCAACCCTTGGAGGCGGGTTTGTGGGCGGGGTACTCTCCATCCGTTATGGTGTCATCCGGATACTGTTTGTCGGAGCGTTTCTGTCAGCCGCCACCAATTTACTCTTTGCCTATGTCGCCGGCAAGGGGCCTGATGAAATGCTGCTGCTCATGGTCATCGTCGCCGACAACGGCAGCGCCGGAATCGCTGCAGCCGCCTTTGTGGCCTACCTGTCCAGCCTTACCAGTGTTTCCTTTACGGCCATACAGTATGCCATTTTCAGTTCCATTATGACGCTCTTTCCCAAAATTCTTGCAGGCTACTCCGGCAGCATGGTCGATAGCATGGGATACCCGATATTCTTTATCGGTACGGCAATCATCGGCATCCCCGTATTGTTCCTGATTCTCTGGATCCATCGATTACAAACCAGGGTTCAAGGGGAATAGAGTTTGTTGGGTTCGTTGGGTTTCTTGAGTTTCTTGGGTTGAGGGAACAGCTAACAGCTGACAACCGTCAGGTTGTCCAATATCGCGCGTAGCGCTAATGACGTCCGAAGGACTAATGTCACACGAAGTGCATATGACTTCCGAAGATAAAAAACGTATTGCAAGATTTCAGAACCTTAAAAAAGCACGTGAGCGACTCCTGTCCCTCCCGCCCGATGATGCCCTGGAACACCTGGTTTCCGAAAAAAGCGCCATTGCAATCGTGCATTCCTTTCCCCCGGAAGATCTTCACCCGCTTGTTCGCAATATCGGTGCAGAAAACGCCTTGCCCCTGCTGGCCCTGGCATCAAACAAGCAATGGGAGTACATCCTCGATATTGAAATCTGGCATAAGGATCGAATAGATTTCTCTGCGGCAACAAAATGGCTAAACCTGTTGATTTCTGCCGACCCCGCCAGACTGGCTGAATGGTGTGCCAATGAAAAGGACACCTTTATCGATTTCTTTTTATTGCACAATATCGAGATCAGGATCAGGGAGCATGATGAGACTCCATCCGAATTGGGAGCTGACTTCATCACCTTTGACGATACCTTCTACTTTCGGATACTGGACCCGCCGTTTTCCCCGAAAATCGATGCAGAACCGGAAACCGTTCCACACGGCGATCAATACCTGGAAAATCGCAGGGATTTTCTGATGCAGCTGCTGCAGCGTTTGTCGAACTTTGACCACCATCAATTCCAGAACATACTGCTCGAGTCAGCGGCCATAATTCCAGCAGAAACTGAAGAGGAAATTTATCGCCTGCGTAACGTCCGTCTGGCAGAAAAGGGCTTTCTGCCGTTCGAGGAGGCCGTGGGTATCTACCAGTCTTTGACGAAGAAGGATTTAAGAAAACGCATTAACAAACTTCAGACCGAATCGACGGCAGACGACAGTTTCATGCCGGCACCTTTCTACGCACAAAATCTGTTGGAACCCGGCGGTACCTTCGCCAAGGCCCTTGCATCCGTTAAAAATGAGAATGCCCGGATGCAACTGCAATCTGAATTCGCAGGTCTTTGCAACCAGTTGTTGATAGCAGATCAAAAAGCCATCAATGGGAGAAACGCGTTGCATGATGCTGTAAAAAAAGCATCCGGGTACACAGGCATCGGTCTCGAAACCATCTCGGAATCCACTGATAAACAGTTAGAGCATTACGTGCTCGCAGATATTTTCAGAGTCGGTTACGGCATGGCGCTTCGATTAAAATGGCGAGCTGAAAAATGGCGCAACAACAGCTGGTTCATGGCCAAAAAGCTCCCACTCAGTTTCTGGGGTGAGGAATGGCTGGGCGTTCTTGGTGGACTCCTGATTAAAAGACCGCTCTACTTCGACAACGATCAAACCGGTACGCTCTACCGAGAGTTTTTAAGCACCAAAGACATTTCCGTAACGGATACAATTCTGACAGAAGTCATTGCTTTTGACAATCTGTTGGCAACTTTGTCGCTCAAGGTAAAACCCCTTCCACCCGGCAGCCTCCTGACCTATAAAAACCTCCTGTTGACTCGCTGGGCAAGGGAAACCACTGATTCAGGGATCGGAGAAACAGCATTTGCACCCCTGCCCCTCGATGCCTTCAGATCTTTTTTCGACACCCTGTGGCGCAGCCCCGAAAAGCCGAAAGCCATAAAGCTTTCAGTAAAAAGTGCTTTCTTGAAATGGCTGAAGGACAAAAGTGGCCTGACCGGCACAGAGATTACGCAACAATGCGGGAATGCACTTGAAAACCTATTTGCAGAAATCGAGACCGAGCTGGGGAAGATATCCAGGAACGATCTTGATCCCCGCTTCATTCAACTCTTTTTAATTTCCTGACTGTTATGGGGTAAAAAATGTCGGATATATATGATATTGTAATTATCGGAGCAGGCCCGGGTGGTCTTGGCGCAGGAATAATAGCAGCCGAGGCCGGAAAATCTTATATCATCCTGGAAAAAGGCAAAAGAGTACTACAGGGTATTATCGACTCCTACCCTAAAGGGAAAAAGGTCTATCCAACAATTCCAAAAAGCGAAAGCGACCCTTTTCCCATCGAAGCACTCGTACCCCCCAAAGAAAAAATTGCGGTGGAAACATATGTTGGGCAGATTGAAACATATGTTCAGTCACAACAAATCAATATTAAATTTGAAGAAAAATTTAAAACCATAGAACGGGACAACTCTGAATTTATTATCCGGACAGGTAGTAATATCTATATCACCAAAAATGTGATTCTATCCTTCGGCAGCAACATTCCCAACGATCTTGGCATTTACGGCGAGGCCCGAACGGTTGCCCGAAATCTGGAAAATACCCAGGATTATATAGGGGTGACCACACTGGTAATCGGTGGTGGAAACGCTGCAGCAGATATCGCCGCAGCACTTTCTAAAGTAAAACGGGAAGCCAACGACCCCACACCGGTCTACTGGGGCCATACCAAGAAAAAGTTTAAAATAAATAAGGATACGGCCCGTGATCTTGGTGAAGAAATCCTTCTGGGAGGACAAATTAAAATTCTGCAGGGAGCCATACCTAAAATCGGAGAAGTCGATTCAGAGGGAATCGATCGCCTCTATATCCATCAGACGCCTGCTCCGCATGCACATGATGGCGTCTATATGTACCAGGGAATGAGTTTCCCCATGAAAAATGTCATCGCCTGTGTGGGAACCCATGGCCCCTCGGCCATATTCAACAAACTCGACCTGCAGCAGATTACCTGTATCGGAGAAATTTGTAAGATTGCCAGGGAAGGGGAACAGGTACTGTTGCTCACCCAAAACCTGCAGACCAGCACCAAAGGCATATATGCGATCGGTGGATCGATCAGCCCCTCCTATATGGAGATCCATTCCGAGGGAACAATCAAGGAAAAAAAACACCCCAACCTCATTTACACCGCTATTAAAGATGCCGTTACAGCTATGAACGGAATACTAAA
>JAOZSO010000101.1:0-9568 GCA_029939655.1 Desulfobacterales bacterium | reverse complement strand
CAGGAAGCGGGAATCGACAATCCCCGTGAAGATATCAGCATGATGGAGGTTCACGACTGTTTCTCGATTACGGAACTGGTCACCTATGAAGACCTTCATATCTCCGAAAGGGGACAGGCCGTCAAGGACGTCATGGATGGCGTCTACGACAAAGACGGCCAGGTTCCATGCCAGGTGGACGGTGGTCTCAAGTGTTTCGGTCACCCCATCGGTGCTTCCGGACTGCGCATGCTCTACGAGATGTACCTTCAATTGCATGGGCGGGCAGAGAAGCGACAGCTCGAAAACCCGAAATTTGGTTTGACCCATAATCTGGGTGGATTTCCTGCCATGAATGTGTGTAGTATTTCAATCATCGGCAAATACGAATAATGCAAAGATCGGCATTATTCGTATTTGTGTACGCGGCTTTGCCACGTCATTTATCATTATTTATTACGGCAAATCATAGTCTGGAGCTTACCTAACACCTAAAACTTAAAACCTAAAACACAATTATGGAAATATTACACTATACGGACGCACACAAAAAGTTCCGGGATCGGTTGAAAACATTCGTGGCAAAGGAAGTAACACCGAATGTCGACCAGTGGGAAAAGGACGGCATTGAACCCAAGAGCATCTGGCGTAAGATGGGACAAAGTGGTTTCCTGTGCACGGACGTTCCCCAGACATATGCGGGTATGGGCGGTGATTTTCTCTATTCCGTCATCATTACGGAAGAACTCTCCCACACCTTCCACACCGGTCTGGCCGCTGCACTTCACTCCGATATCGTGGTGCCGTACATCAGCGCATTTGGATCTGAAACCCTCAAACAGAAATACCTCCCGGGATGTGTTTCGGGCGATATCATCACCGCCGTCGCCATGACGGAACCGGGTGCCGGCAGTGATCTTGCGAGTATTGCCACCACCGCCGAAGAAGAGGGTGACGAGGTCATCATCAACGGCTCCAAAACATTCATCTCCAATGGTATCAACGGAGAACTTTTTGTCATCGCAGCCAGAGATCCGGCGGTGGAAAATCCCTACCAGGCCATCTCTTTGTATCTCGTTGAAGAGGGTGCGCCGGGTTTTGAACGGGGCCGTCATCTTGAAAAGATGGGCTGGTGGAGCCAGGATACGGCAGAACTCTTTTTTTCCAAGTGCAGGATCCCGACGACGAACCGCCTGGGAGAAAAGGGTATGGGGTTTCTCATGCTCATGCAGAAACTACAGCAGGAACGTCTCATATGCGCAATAGGGGCACTCGTGGCCGCTGAACGAATGGTGGAGTGGATAACCAACTATTGCAAACAGACAAAGGTCTTTGGCAAGCCCCTCTCAAAATCCCAGGTAACCCAGTTCGCCCTCGTGGAGATGGCCACCGATATCAAGCTGGGCCGGGCATTTACGGAAAAACTGATAGCGGAGCACATGGAGGGGAAAGATATCATCGTCGAAACATCCATGGCCAAATTCTGGACCACCGAAATGGCCAACCGGGTCGCGGATCGCAGTATCGACCTGTGCGGGGACTACGGCGCCTTTGAAAAATGCCTCATGGCCCGGGCCTGGCGGGACATCCGTGTGACAAGGATTTTTGCCGGCACCAACGAAGTTATGCGGGGGATAGCAGCCAAGTTTATGGGGCTATAGAAAGGGTTGGAGGGAAACAACCCTGATCATTTGCTTCGCGTCATTAATTGTCATTTACTTCGTGTCATTAATTGTAGCTAAGAGCTACAAGCATCGAGCTATGAACAACAATGAATGACGCCCGAAGGGCATAATGACACGCGAAGCGTTAATTACGCTCGCAAGGGCAAATGTCACACGAAGTGTAAATGACAGCCGAAGGCGTAATATCGGCCGCAGGCCAAATGACGCGCGTAGCGCAAATGTCGCCCGAAGGGCATAATGACGCGCGGAGCGCAAATGACATCGCTATCCAAGATCAAAGTGATTTATCACAAAATTTTTGATCAATCCTCAGCAAGGGGGTAAGGTATGAACAAGTATGATGCCATCGTCATCGGGGCGGGCAACGGTGGGTTGACGGCGTCCACCGCGCTGGCCCAGAAGGGACTGAACGTCCTGTTGCTGGAACGGCACAACATCCCGGGCGGATGCGCCACAAGTTTTTGCCGGGGTCGCTTCGAATTTGAGATTGCCCTGCACCAACTCAGCGGTCTGGGGACGCCTGAAATGCCGGGACCCTTGCGAATGGACCTGGACAGTCTGGGTGTCATACAAGATCTGGAATTTGTGGAAATAAGTGACCTTTACAGTGTCCAAAATCCCGACGGCTTCCATATCGCGTTAAAGCCGGATAAAGAGCAGATCCTGGATGAACTTAATAATGCCTTTCCCCACGAGAAGGAAGCCATCGATGCCTTCTTTGACCTGGTCTATAAATATGCCAATGATATGATTGGGGCATTTATTTTCCGGGACCCTGAAGCATCGAGAGAGAAATACCCCAACCTCTACACGTACGCTTTTAAACCCGCTCAATCCGTAATTGACGATTTTTTTACAGATCCGCTCCTGAAAGCGGTTCTTTCTGTCTATTGGGGCTATTTGGGTGTGTCCACGGATCAAATGGCTTTTGCATACCTTGCCATGATCCTTTTTCAGTATATCGAATTCAAACCGTTCCACGTCAAAGGCGGAAGCCAGGCACTCTCCAACACGATTTTAAACAAATTCCTATCCCACGGTGGAACCGTTAGGTTCAATTGCGGCGCCAGCCGGATTCTGACGGAGGGAGATACCGTCCAGGGAGTTGTCACCCACCAGGGAGATGTGGTCGAGTCCGATTATATTGTCTCTAATGTCTCGCCCATCGTAACGTACGGACAGTTGATCGGTGAAGAACAGATACCGGAAAAAACCATCACAGAAGTAAAAAGTCGCCAATTGAGCACCTCCGCCTTTACCATGTTTGTCGGTTTTGACTGTGAGCCGGACGACATCGGAATCCATGAGTCTACCAATTTTCTAATGGTGAACACGGATATGACCATCCGCAATCATGACCGCATGCGAAGACTTGAAATCGACGATGAACTCATGGTGCTCAGCTGCTATGATGTATCTGATCCGGAATTCTCTCCAGTGGGCACATGCCAGGCAAACATCGTCACACTGAAATATGGTGAACCCTGGCTGAGACTGCCACCGCAACAATATCAGGATGTCAAATACCGTTGTGCAGAAAAGATGCTTCAGCGTGTTCAGGCCATATATCCGGACATTCGAACACATATCGAAGAAATCGAGGTGGGCACCCCCCTGACCCACATGCGTTATCTGGGGCATCCCCTGGGTGCCATTTATGGATTTGAACAGCAGACCAAAGATTCTCTTTTCTTTCAACCCGGACGATATACGCCCATAAAAGGCCTTTATTTTGCCGGCTGCTGGACAGGTGACGGCGGGTTTGAACCCACCCTGCGTTCCGGTATGTCAGCAGCCAGATCCATCGCCAAACAAATTGACAACAAAACCATATAGGGCTTTTACCTAGTCCTTTAACTGTAAAACTGGCGTCTTTTATGACAAAAAAAATAAACGCAATCACGAAAACACGAAATCTGAAAAACACGAAAATCATCATGGTCTTTTTCGTGGTTTCGTACCTTCGTGATTTCGTGATAAATGATCTTTTCCGGTTTATCCGGGTTGGGAGAGAATAAACATGAAAAAGGGTATCTGGGAAGACTTCGACGGATATGACGGCATCAAAGAAAAGATCAAGGCAAGCCGCATTGCTGCCGGTAAACACTCCTTTGAACTGGATTTTGCCGACCAGTATATCAAAAGACTTCATCCCGATCGCCTTACGCTCAAGGTCGCCGATATTATCCGGGAAACACCTACCACAAAAACGCTTCGACTGGTTTCTGCAGACAACGATTTGCCGCCGTTTCAGGCAGGACAGTATCTGTCGCTCTTCATTGAAGTCGAAGGCATCCGCACGAGCCGCCCCTACAGCATATCATCGCAGCCAAATCAAATCGGTTACTATGATATCACCGTAAAACAGGTGGCGAATGGATTGGTATCCAATTTCCTGCTCAACCACGTCAGCATCGGCGACAGCCTGACGGTTTCGGGACCTCAGGGAAATTTTTACTTCAATCCACTGGTACATGACGAAAACATGATCTGTATTGCCGGCGGGAGTGGTATTACGCCCTTCATGAGCATGATCCGTGAAATTGTGGACCGCGGCCTGCCACGAACATTAACCCTTTTTTATGGGAATCGATACGCAAACGACATTATCTTTCATGAACAATTAACGCACATTTCAGATCACTTTGACAGAATTCACTACATCCCGGTCATCGAAAAAGCATCCGAAGATTACCAGGGCCAATGCGGACTGATAACTGCCGATCTCATCAAAAAAGTGGCCGGTGATTCGGACAAAAGTGCCACTTTCTTCCTGTGCGGCCCCCAAGGAATGTATGATTTCTGCCTACCCCAGATTGAACAGTTGGGCGTACCACCTCGGAAAATCAGAAAAGAGTTGTATGGCCCCCCCCTCGATATCTGCAAAGACCCTGGATGGCCGAAGGAGATCGAACAGAATCGCCTTTTTTCGGTATCGGTTAAAGACGGCCAAACCATCAGCGCCCCGGCAACGACCCCTCTCCTGGTTTCACTCGAAAAGGGCGGGGTAGCGCCCCCTTCCATCTGTCGATCAGGCGAATGCAGCATGTGCCGCATCAAAATTCTGTCCGGCAAAGTGTTCCAGCCTGCCGGTACACCCGTTCGAAAATCGGATCACCAATACGGATATGTCCATTCATGTGTTTCATATCCCCTCGAGGATTTGGAAATACTGATTTGAAACGTTATTTACACTTCGTGTGACATTTGTCCTATCGAACGATATTTGCGCTTCGCGCGTTATTCATTGTAGCTTTTAGCCGGTTGCTCTTAGCTCTTAGCTGAACATAAAACTATCTATAATGACTGGATATTGGAGGTTTGCATGACTGAACTCCTTGAGAACAAAAAAGGCCCTATCTACACCCTCACATTGAACCGCCCTGAAAAGCGGAATGCCCTGCCCTTTGAAATGCTCAGGGACCTCTGCCGGAAAGTTGAAGACCAGATCATCGACCCCGATATAAGGGGTATTATTATCAAGGGAAATGGAAAAGTTTTTTCGGCAGGTGTAGACTTCAATTCGCTCGGTATGCTTGCCAGCCGTTTCATGGGCGATCATGCTGCGGGGGGAGCACCCATTCGTGCGGACATCCACAAGTTTCAGCAATATCTGAATCGCATCGAATCTATTGAAATTCCAATCGTTTGCGCCATGCATGGCGGTGTTTTCGGCATGGCCCTGGAACTGGCACTGGCCTGTGATTTGCGCCTGATGAGCGACGATTGCACCTGGGGATTACCGGAACATCAATTTGGCCTCATCGCAGATCTGGGAGGAACATCTCGTTTGCACCGGACCATCGGCGCCGCCCGAGCCATGGAGGTTCTCATGACAGGCAGACGCTATCCGGCGGCAAAAGCCCTGGAATGGGGGTTGACAAGTTACCTCTATCCTGAAGATATCCTTGTGGCGGAAGCGGAAAAGTTGATAATAGATATTTCAAAAATGGCCCCTCTGGCTGTAGGGGCGACCAAAAAAATCATCAAACGGGGCGAAGGCGTTGATCTAATGACCCAGTTGGATATGGAAGTGAGTTACCAGAGCATCCTGTTGAGAAGTGAAGATTTTCAGGAAGGCATCACCGCCTTGATGGAAAAACGAGATCCTGTATGGAAACGAAGATAGCATGGCTAAACGATGCAATTTTTTTCTTTACATTCAGCTAAAATGATTTATTCTCTTCTGATAAAATCAACCATCAAAGGACAGACAATGAAATATTCAGTTCCGGAAGAATACCAGACACAGTTTAATGCGTTGATTCGATCGGTACCCGTAGAACTTCAGGATGACAACGAGTTCAAAGAAACCGTGCTGGTCTATCTAAAAATGGGCGGCATCAGCCTGGCACGTCGCTATGCCGAGACGACCGCCAGATATTTGAATGTCGACGTCCTCGAACTCGGCACGGGTCTCCGCTTTCCAAAAGTCGTCGAAGTCAAGCAGGAAGACGAGAGCGATGAAGAGAAAGAAGACGAAGAAGAGAATGAGAACGAGAATGAGGACAAGAATGAGGACGAGAATGAAGACGAAGACAATGACGATAACGATGGGACAGAAAAAGAGAAAAAGACCGAATAAAATCGTATGAACGATTTTATTCGAAGCCGTCTCAAAAATAGGATTTTTGAGACGACTTCTAAATTTTATGAAGCTCCAGCGGCCTATCCGATATCTTCCCGTTGACCTGCTTCAGACGATCATCACTGGATATCACCGCCACCCCATATGACCCGCTCTCTGCTCCGAAATAACGCTGGGCCGTTTCCACGACATCCTTCTTTTTCAACTCAAGGAGTCTTTTTTTGAAACGACGCCGGTCTTCATCCTTCATGGAGACAATTTTCCTGTAAAACGATTTCCTGGCTGCGGGACCGGGAGGATCAGGTTTGTCGATATCGGAACAGACCTGCAGGATGGCTTCCTTGATGTCCTCGTCCTGGTATTTTCCGGATGTAATAAATGCGGATGCCCGTTCATATACATTCAGTGTCTCCAGAATATGGGGGTCCCTGTAAGATGCAAAGCTGAAAAGACCGTTCTCGATGTTATAGAGCGCAAATCCACCGTATGCCCCACCTTTCTCGCGAATTTCCCTGTGCAGAAACAGCGAACGAAGTATTTTACTGATGACGGACAGTCTGGGCGCGTCTTCATGATCCATTCGAACGGTTTTAAGGGTTTTGGCAACAAAGGAAACAGACGTGGATGTACCCCATCCTTCCCTTGGCATTTCGTTTGGCACCTTTAAGGGCGGTGACTCAAAACGGGATAACACATCAACATCATCGTCGACATGGGGTGTAAGAGATCGATAAGTAAGGATCGGGATACCCTGTTCAAGAGATGTAGATTCCCCGACCAGGGCCGTCCTGAAATTCTCCCTGGCAATCAATCGTTTCCGGATATCCACCATATTTCCGGCAATGATTTCAAGGCCTTCGGTATCGAGCTTTTCCGTTATCCCCTTTATATATTTGAGTTGATGAACGCCGCTCCAGAGTTCACTGATGTGCGATGCAGTTGAAAAGTATCTGGACGCCAGTGATATGGCATATCGATGGCCGCTGTGTAGGATCATCGATTCCAGACCGGCCCGGTATTCCAGCAACAGGCTTTTCAGGCGAGCATCATCCGAAAATGAAACCTCGAACAGAATCTCTTCGATAAGTTCAAACATCCTGCCCAGATTCCGATTCAGACATTTCCCGTTGATGGTGACAAACGGCATGCACATGCCGGCAGCGTCAAAACGCGTCCGCGCGTTTGATGCCAGACTGATACCGCCGGTATAGGCATCGATGCGCTGTACGATCTCCGTAAAATCATGTTTTCGCGTTCCCAGCTTTGGCAATGCATAGCAGAAAAAGGGAACCAGGGGCAGTTGACCGATATCGAGGTTTCCGACTCCCATAGCGGTGGTGGTATATAAAATGCCCGAAGTAGGCTGGTTGTAACAGGTGGCGGTGGTTGTCTCAGAACACCTGGATGCCGGGGTGGTTTGTATGTCGGCCGGAATATCTTCCAGGTCCAACGTAGGCAGAATAGAGATATCCTCGGTCGTCTCCTGCAAAACCACCAGGGCTTCGGCATCTTCACGAATATCCACCAAGGTTTCCTCATCCAGGGCATTCTTGATCTCATCGAGTTCCGACAAAACCCGTTCTGTTTCCTTTATTTCCATGGCGGCATCAGGCGACAGAACAATCAGTGCCCTGTGGGAATTGTCCAACAGATAGTGTTTTATCTGCTTTTCAAAAAATCCGTTGTCGGCGACTTCTTTACGAATCTTCTCGAGGTCTTTGTCGAATTTCAAAACACTTTCGGAGCTGCCGCCGTGGAGCCAGTTGCCGACAAAAGACAGGAGCAGCTTAATACCATAAGGATAGGGGGAGTTGGTAATCTCTTTGCGATGGAATTCTACTTGATGAATAGCTGAATCGATAAGGTGGCTGTCGATTCCCTCCTCTACCAGGTTCTGCAACACCTCCAACACAACGCCCTCTATCTTTTCAGCATCGGATTCAGCCACATCCTTTAGACCGCAAGCAAACAGGGTATCCCGGTTGTCCGCATCAAATCCGGTACCATCCGAAAGGGCTGTTCCCAGCTCCGAGTCCATCAAGGCTTTTCTCAAGGGTGAGGCGGAATTGCCGAGTAATATCTGCTCCAGCAATTTGAGGACCAGTACTTGAAAAGCATCTTGAATGTCGGAAGTCAGCCAGGCGACACAAGCCTGAGATTTTCTCGATGCGTCCGTGGTAGAATCCAGGGGGTACCAATATCCGGCACGTTTGGGTCCTTTCCATCGGGGCTGTGGTATAACCTCCGTGTTTGGATCTATCCGGCCATGGTGTTTTAACACCTTCTCATGAATAATCCGAAGATGTTCCGACAGCGGCAAATCACCATACGTATAAAAATACGCGTTGCTGGGATGATAGTGTCTTTCATGAAATCGTTTCAACTGCTCGTGTGTAAGCGTTGGCATTACCGCAGGATCTCCACCGGAGTTATGACTGTAAGTCGTCTCCGGATACATGGCGTTGAGCATTGATCTCACCATGACCTGGTCCGGAGATGACATGGCGCCTTTCATTTCATTGTAAACAACACCTTTGTAAACCAACTGCCAATCTTTTTCAGGTATACCCTCGATTTCAAGGCGGTGTCCCTCCTGTCTGAAGCTGAGCCTGTCGATGTTGGGGTAAAATGATGCATCGAGATAAACATCCATCAGGTTGTAGAAATCTTTTCTATTCTGGGTACAAAATGGATACATGGTCCAATCCGAAGCAGTGAATGCATTCATAAACGTATTCAGGCTTCGTTTCAGCATGGAGAAAAAAGGATCACGGACAGGAAATTTTCTGGAACCGCAGAGAACGGTGTGTTCAAGAATATGCGCCACCCCTGTTGAATCCGTTGGGACTGTCTTGAATGCAACGCTGAAAGTGTTTTCCCTGTCATCATTCCCGATATGAATGTGTCTGGCACCCGTAGGCAGGTGTTCCATATCAATCAAAATAGAATTGATCATTCCCAGCTCTGTTATCATCTTGATCTGATAACCCAGTTTCCGGCAGTTCTCTTGAAATTTCGAATGTTGATATTGTTCTATATCCGGCATGGTGACATCCCCTGGTCAATCCTAAGCGAAAGCCCTCAAAGGCAGCAACTTTTTTGAGATAGCTTCATGAAATATTTGGGTCAGGCAGATGTATATATCCCCCGGCTGAGTCTTTTGATCCGCCCCAGGCTGTACAGCCGAAAGAGAATATTTCGCAGTTTTTTATCCTCAAACTTCGTCTTGAGCTTGATATCCGAAATTTTCAATCCCTTTTTGGATCGCTTGATGGTGCCAAATACAACGTCGGAAGCTGTAAGAACATTCTTGCCT
>JAOZSO010000539.1:0-2531 GCA_029939655.1 Desulfobacterales bacterium | reverse complement strand
AGTCATCGGAGCAATCGTAGAGGTCCACAACCCCCTTGGGCTGGTTGGGTACCTGTAGGGTGGGGATGCGGCGACCCAGACGATAGCACTGGGCTTTCCACTGTTCTTCGGTGAGCTGGTTGTCACGGCCATGGCCACCCCTGCCGGCGTAGAACTCGTCCGGGTCCACCCATTCCTGGGGGTCGCAATCCGGGTCTTCAGAGCCGATGAGAAACATGTTGCCTGATTCGGGTCGTACATAGCAACCGATGTCACCGTCACTCTGATGGTAGCCGTCGTGGATATAATCATAGTCTTCGGGGGAAGGGCAGTACATGACTTCGTGGCGCAGAGCCTTGGTTTTGATGTTGCAGCCTTCCCAGACACCCTCGGCCATCTGATTGATTTTATAAGAATGGGGCCCGGCACAATTCACGACCACCGGGGCGTCGATCTGGGTGCCGTCTGCCAGGGTGATACCCTGAACCTTTCCGCCGTCACTTCGTATATCGGCAACTTCGGCATTGAACAGGAATTCGGCGCCTTTGGCTTCAGCGGCGCGCATGATATTGTGGGCCGACAGGGTGGGATCATTTACATAACCACCTTCCGGACAGAAGAGCCCCCCTTCGAGTTCTTTTTCAGGGTCATCAAAAAACGTGGGGTCTTCGGGACGCCGCACCGGCCAGAACTCGTGCAGGTCCAGCACCGGTACTTGTTCGACAATCTTGTCGTTATCCCATTCCTCGTATTTCACACCTACGGCATCATAATGTTTTTTAACGTCCTGCCATTTGTGCCCCTGAGATTTCAAAAGAATGGAACCGATGTTCATATACCGGGCCAGGCCTTTTTCATCCACCACATGATCCAGATAATTTTCCCAATCCAACCAGTATTTGAAGCCTTCGTAGGCAAATGCAACACCGTCCTCCGTGGAGTAGTGGGCCCTTACAATAGCGCAGGATCCGGCCGTCGAGCCCTCACCGGCATCGGCTCTTTTGTCCACGCTCAGGGTTTTGTAGCCCTTTTTGGACAATTCATAGGTGATGGGGGCACCAATAACGCCAGCCCCGACGATGATGGCATCATATGCTTTGTTCATGATTTCCTCCTGTATCGGTTGTTTATAATTAGATTTTTATTTGTTGTACCCACTTTGCAAAGCGTGTTTCGCCGGCAGGGCGCAGACCAAACTCGGCACCGGAATCGAGAATTGCATGAACCATGCTGTCGGCATAGCCCCGGCTGCAGGTCAGGAGCAGGCCGCCGGACATGTCCATATCTTTCTCCAGAATTACGATCTGGCATGGCACGTGGCACAAAGGACCCTGCAGCAAAAATGGAGCTGTTCCGGCAGGGTCCATAAAATCAAGCGCCGTTAACTTTTCGACAATATGGAATGCATCAGAACCGAAAAGGGCCAGAAAGACCGTAGACTCGGTGACATCAGTGCATCCTTTGAAATCAGGTGGTGCCATTTCCTCGGTACCCAGGTGCCAGATGGAGGCCTGGGTATTGTTCATACGGTTGACCAGCGCATTCTTTGAAAGAATGCATCTTCCGGGCCCAGGCGGCACGCTCAGGCCACTGGATGAGGGGTCATCTATCTGGCTGTCCTGTAGATCCCAGCGTGTTTTGTGACTCAGGTCTACCAACCAGGGACCGGGCCCCTCTTCCTGGTAGGCCAGCACAATTTTCCAGTGGTCACGGATTTCTGTTTTTTGAGCACTGGATTCAAACATCACCGGTGAATATCTTTGTATACCTGTCATATCGCTTTCCTCACATTTTCATCCGTTTGCCTTCAGGGTCATAAAAGGGCATGGGAACGACGCTGGCGTGCAGCCGTTTTTCGTTGCATTCATCTTCATAAATCTCCAGCGATGAACCCGGTTTGCTGAGTTGGGATTCCACCAGAGCCATACCCACGGCTTCGCCGGTGGCGAAACTCTTCCTGGCTGTAGCCACGTAACCGCGTACACGGGAATCTACAATCAGGGCACCATCCCGGGGTGCCCGCGAATGGTCATCCATACGGAGACCCACCAGTTTTAAGCGGCCTGGATCGTTTTCGGCTTGTCGAAGTGCAACAGCGCCGATCGTTTTGGCATCAATTTTTTTCCGATCCCAGAGAAAGCCGAGTCCCAGATCCAGGAGGTTGGTTCGTTGTTCCGATTCCTGACCGAGAATGATATGGCCTTTTTCCATACGCAGCACGTTCTGGGCTTCCAGACCGAAATTCCGGATATTGAATTCGGCACCTGCGGCCATGAGCAGATCCCAGACAGATTGCATGTAAGAAGAGGGCACATGCAGCTCATAAGACAGCTCGCCCACAAAGCCCAGGCGCATGGCACGCACTGGAATCATATTCTTGATGGTAAACTCACGGTATCCGGCAAATGGAAAGGTTTTGTTGGAGATATCGGCATCCGCTATTTTTGTCAAAACCTTGCGGGCATTGGGCCCGGAAATATTGATCACACCCATGGCATCGGTGAGGTTGACCATGTGGTATTTCCACCCATCATAGCGCGTGTGAAAACGAA
>JAOZSO010000538.1:0-2534 GCA_029939655.1 Desulfobacterales bacterium | reverse complement strand
GGAGACCAGGTCCAGATTCGGGTGCAGATTTTCGAGCAGCGCCGCCTCGATACCCTCTAGATCGTCTTTGACCAGTAACAGGATTCTATTTTTCAGCTCGCTCATAATACCTCTCCGGTCAAGTCATACTCCAGGGTATCGGTAATCCGGACGTCTGCAAATCCGCCAATTGCCGGACCATCCCCGTGGACATAGGTGATACCGTCGACTTCAGGTGCCTGGAACACGGTCCTCCCGATGTATAGTCCTTTTTCGGGCGATTCTTCGATAAGCACAGGCAGGGTCCGGTGCAGATATTTTTCATTGTTTCCGGCAGATAGATCCATTTGTCGTGACATGATCGCGTCGTAGCGTTTCATGGCAATATCCTCCGGCACATGATGCCCCAGACCGTGTGATGCTAAATCCTCTGAATCAGAATAATTAAAAACGCCCAGGTGGTCAAATTGAATTTTTTCAATGCAATTAAACAATTCATCAAAATCCGATTCGGTTTCCCCCGGGAACCCTGTGATGACGGTTGTTCTAAGGCAAGCGTCATGGGAAATGGTACGAATTCGGTCAAACAGCCTGAAAAGATCTTCTTTTTGATACTGCCTTCCCATCTTTTTCAATATCCGATTGCTTGCATGCTGGATGGGAATATCAAAATAGGAGCAGATATTGTCTGCTTCGTGCATGGTTCGGATCAGGGTGTCGTCCATGCTGTCCGGGTGCCCGTAAAGCATCCGGATCCAGATGTCCGATGATATGGCCGATAGCTCCTGCAGCAGATGGGAAAGACCATTAGGCAAACCAATGTCAACGCCATAGGCAGTTGTTTCCTGGGCCACAAGCACCAGTTCTTTGACACCCGATTGAACAAGGGTAACGGCCTCCTGAACAATTTTCCGGATGGGGCGGCTTTTTTGCCTGCCTCGCAGTTTGGGAATAATGCAGTAGGTGCAGTGCCTGTCACACCCTTCGGCAATTTTGAGATAAGACATGGGTAAGGATTGCCCGGCCCTCGGTAACACTTCGCTGTAGCTCTCCAGGGCGTCCGGGTCCGGCAAGATACACCTGGGCCGGTTCTCATGTTCAACGACCGCCTCGACAATTCTGTCGTAGGCACCGGTTCCGAGAAACATGTCAACTTCAGGGAGACTACTGACGATCTCTTCGCGAAACCGCTCCGGGAGGCAGCCCGTGACGATCATTCGGCGACAAGCACCATGGGTCTTATGCCAGGCCAGTGCGAGAATGGTATCGATGGACTCGTTGATAGCCGGTTCGATAAAGCTGCAGGTGTTGATGACAATCACTTCCGCCTCGGCAGGGTCCTCCGTTGTTTCATATCCGGCAGCAAGCAGTCGACCCGTCATGGATTCGCTGTCAACAAAATTACGTGCACAACCGAGGCTGGCAACATGAAAAATCATCCTGAAATCTTTTGAATCTCTTCGGTGATATAGGGTGCAATTTCAAACAGGTCCGCCACAACGGCATAATCGGCCTTGGCAAATATGGGCGCTTCCGAATCACTGTTGATGGCCACGATAACCTTGGAGGATGACATGCCGGCCAGATGCTGAATGGCGCCGGAGATGCCGAAAGCCATATAGAGTCCGGGCGACACGACCTTTCCGGTCTGGCCCACCTGGTCTGAATGGGCGCGCCACCCCTCGTCAACAGCCGCACGGGACGCCCCCACGGCCGCACCAAGTGTTTCTGCCAAAATTTCAATCACGGAATAGTCATCTCCGCCCATACCCCGGCCGCCTGAGACAACGATATTCGCTTCGGTCAGATCGATCTTGCCGGTTTCCATTCTTTTTTCAATAAAGGTCATGGTCACCTCGCCGGTCTCGGCCGATATCTTTTCCACGACAGCATCACCGCCGGTTTCTACGATCTCAGTTATATTCGGACGCACTGAAAACATCTGGCGCTCTCCCTCTAAAACGACATTCGCCAGCAACTTGCCGCCGTAGATGGGCCGTGTGGCAATCAACCCACCATCGTCGCATGTGATGGCCACACAATCGGTTGCCAGCGGTGCATCAAATCGTGCCGCTATACGCGCGGAAAGATCTTTCCCCTGGACCGATGCGCCAAAGAGAAGTATGTGTGGGTCTTCCTGTTGAATTACCGCTGACAGCGCATTGGTATAGGCGCCTGTCAGGTACTCGGCAAGCTGCGGGTCCTCAACCGCCAGGATCCTGTCCGGGCCATACGCTTGAAGCTCCTGTGCGCATGCTTCAATATCAGCGCCCAAAACAACGGCGGTTAATTGACAATCCAGCTTATCCGCAATTCGTTTCCCTTCGCTCAAAATTTCAAAAGCGACCTTTCTAAAGGCACCATCGCTCTGCTCTGCAACGACCATGATTCCTTGTGACATGTTTCACCTCATCTTTTACCCGGGCCAGAAGCCCGGATATGATAAAATTTTATGGGTATTTAATGTTAGAAATATTGTAACTATTCAGCCGCCGATCTTCGCTGATCATCACTGATATTTTTTCTTTTATTATCATATACAAATCTTTTAAATT
>JAOZSO010000100.1:0-9594 GCA_029939655.1 Desulfobacterales bacterium | reverse complement strand
TATTACATGTTGCGTCGGTACTGGCCTCCCACATCATAAAGTGCGTGGGTAATCTGACCCAGGCTGCATACCCTGACCGTATTCATGAGTTCTTCAAACATATTGTCGCCTGCAAGGACAACGTTTTGGAGTTTTTCCAAAGCCTCCGGGACTTTTTTCTCATTTCTCTTATTGAAATCTGCAAGGCGTTTCAACTGCGATTCTTTTTCTTCCACGGTGGCCCTAGACAGTTCAACGCTTTCACTCAATTCGTCAAATACGCTATCAGAATCCCTAAAGGTGTTGACGCCGATGATGGGCAGACTCCCTGAATGTTTCAACCCTTCGTAGTAGATTGATTCTTCCTGGATCTTGCTGCGCTGATAGCCTGTTTCCATGGCGCCCAGGACCCCGCCGCGCTCGCTGATTCTTTCAAATTCCGCCAGAACCGCCTCTTCCACAAGCTGGGTCAGATCGTTTACGATATAACTTCCCTGAATCATGTTTTCATTTTTTGCAAGCCCCCACTCCCGGTTGATAATGAGCTGAATGGCAAGTGCCCGACGGACGGATTCGTGGCTGGGGGTCGTAATGGCCTCGTCAAAGGCATTTGTGTGGAGGCTGTTGCAGTTGTCGTAAACAGCACACAGGGCCTGCAGGGTCGTTCGGATGTCGTTGAACTGGATATCCTGACTGTGGAGCGATCTACCCGATGTCTGGATGTGGTATTTCAACTTTTGCGATCGTGTTGACCCCCCATATAGTTCTCGCATTGCGATGGCCCAGATTCTTCTGGCGACCCGCCCAATGACCGTATATTCAGGGTCCATCCCATTGGAAAAGAAAAAGGATAGATTGGGGGCAAAGGCATCGATGGGCATTCCCCGTGAAAGGTAGTATTCGATGTAGGTAAAACCGTTTGCGAGAGTGAGGGCCAGCTGCGTGATGGGGTTGGCACCGGCTTCTGCTATATGATATCCTGAGATCGACACCGAATAAAAGTTGCGAACATGATGATCGATGAAATAGGCTTGGATATCTCCCATCATCTTCAATGCAAATTCAATCGAAAAAATACAGGTGTTTTGCCCCTGATCCTCTTTTAGAATATCTGCCTGAACAGTTCCCCGGACATTTGAAAGAACGTCCGCCTTAATTTCCTGGTAGGATTCGGGGGATGGATTCTGCCCGGTTTCCCTGCGATGCTTGTCCACCTGTTGATCGATAGCTGTATTTAAAAACATCGCCAGAATAATCGGCGCAGGTCCATTGATGGTCATAGAGACGGATGTATTTGGCGCACAGAGTTCAAATCCGTGATAGAGGGTTTTGACATCGTCCAGGGAACAGATACTGACGCCGGAGGTACCTACCTTGCCGTAGATGTCCGGACGCCTGTCCGGATCAAACCCGTACAGGGTCACGGAGTCAAAGGCGGTCGACAGCCGCTTGGCTTCGTAGTTCTCAGAAAGAAGTTTGAAGCGGTTGTTTGTGCGGTGGGGATCTCCTTCGCCGGCAAACATTCTTGTTGGATCTTCATCGACCCGCTTTAACGGAAATACGCCTGCTGTAAAGGGAAAACGACCTGATACATTTTCTTCTCGCATCCAGCGATAGGCTTCTCCGGGATCCTTAATGTCCGGAAGCGAAATTTTAGGAATTTTCTGATGGGAAAGTGATTCCGTGAAGAGGGGTACCCTGATTTCCTGATTTCGCACGTTATAGACGAGCTCGTCCCGGCTGTATACGGATTTGACCTCTTCCCATTCCTTGGTCAGTGCACGAGAGTCTTTGTCGATGTTGGCGTTGATTTCCTGGATTTTTGCTTTCAGTTCTGCCGGTCGGTCAACACCGGTTCCGGCTGTGCCTGTAAAACACTTTTCTGCTTCTTCCAGGTGCCATTCATCGCGGAGCAGTTCGGTCTGGGTCTTGGTCTTCTTGTGATACTGGTTGATGCAACCGGCAATATCCGAAAGATAGCGCGTTTTCTCCGGTGGAATGATAATGGTTTTCGACGTCGATGTTTTGCCGGGGGGAGTGGATCTTTCCGTTTTGAACGTGACGCCTGTCTTTTCCTGGATGGCTGTGATGATGGCATGATAGAGGGCTGTGACGCCGTCATCGTTGAACTTCGAAGCGATGGTGCCAAATACCGGCATTTCCTCCGGTGATGACTCCCACAGATTCCGGTTTCGCTGGACCTGCTTGCGGACATCCCTGACAGCGTCTTCACCACCTCTTTTTTCAAACTTGTTGACGACGACCAGGTCCGCATAATCAAGCATATCGATTTTTTCAAGCTGGGACGCAGCACCAAATTCACTGGTCATCACATACATGGAAATGTCCGTCAGATTCACGATGCTCGAGTCTCCCTGCCCGATACCGGCTGTTTCCGCTATGATCAAATCAAAGCCTGCAGCTTTGACGACATGGATTACATCGGTCAGTGCTTCCGGGATTTCCGTTAGTGACTGACGGGTTGCAAGTGAACGCATATATATCCTGGAGCTCTTGATTGAATTCATACGAATTCGATCTCCCAGAAGGGCGCCTCCTGTTTTTCGTCTTGAAGGATCGCTGCTGATGACCGCAATTCTGATATCTTTCATGTCCAGGAGAAACCGCAGGATGATTTCGTCCGTTAGAGAAGATTTCCCTGCGCCGCCGGTTCCGGTGATACCTATAACCGGTATTCGACTCTGGGTTGATTTTTCGTGCAACTCCGTTTGCAACCGGGTCATGCTGTCTTCAGCACTGGTATCGGCTTGTTCTACCGCCGTTATCATTTTGGCAACCAGAGAGCTGTTGTCAGGAGAAAGCCGGGTGATGTCGAGTTCGGTCTGATGAAGCGTCGAAAAATCAAGGATCTCGACCATGTGGTTTATAATTCCCTGCAGACCCATGCGAGCACCGTCTTCAGGGGTATAGATTTTTGAAACACCATAGGCTTCGAGTTCTCTGATTTCATCCGGCACAATGACACCCCCTCCCCCGCCAAAAACTTTTACGTGGGAGGCTTCGTTCTGCTTTAAGAGGTCCATCATAAATTTAAAGAATTCCACATGACCGCCCTGGTAACTGGAAACAGCAATTCCCTGGACGTCTTCCTCTATCGCTGTTTTTACAATTTCTTCAACGGATCGGTTATGTGCCAGGTGAATGACTTCCACACCGGTTCCCTGAAGTATCCGGCGCATGATATTGATGGCTGCGTCATGGCCGTCAAAAAGTGCTGTTGCCGTGACGATTCTGATGGGGTGCTTGGGTTGATATACAGCGGTTTCGTTCATTCTCCCTCCCATACCATTACTGTTTTGACGGTTTCAGGGATGACATTGTCTTAATGATGAATTTTGTTTGAATATCAATATAAGCGTCAATGCTGTAATGACTGGACAAAAACCATCTTCGGAAGGTCCACATGTGTCCAAGGACCGAGATATTGTGGGCCATGATCTCGATGGTTTTTTCATCGAGACCCGACAACTCTCCGGAATCGACAAGCTCAGCCAGAACGCGTACGAGAATTCCGGTAATTCGAAGCTCGTTTTCCAGGACACGTTTGCGCCAGACCGTTGGCAGAGAACGCGTTTCCTGATAGATCAGCAGGATTAAGTCGCTCATTCGGTGACATACTAGAAAATATTCACGAAGAACTTCGGACAGTACTTCTTTGCCGCCTGTGGTTCGTTCCATGGCATTTGCCACGCCTTTTTCCACTTCCGCATGAATGGACTCACAGACCAGGTACAATACATCTTCTTTGGATGTTACGTACTCATAGAGTGATCCGATTGAAAAACCAGAGGCCTTGGCGATCTGCCGCGTGGTTGTTTTGTGAAAACCCTGGGCGATGAAGAGTTTTGACGCCGCATCGACAATTTGCCGCCGCCGTCGTTCAACTAGGTCAGGGTTTTTGATTTGGGTTGGAACATCCTGCGTCCGGATTAAATGTTGGTTCATAGGAATTGTCCTGAGTGCCATCCGTTTTGGATTGTCGAGCGAGCGCTCGGTCAACAAACAGTATCACGGCCTGTTTTTTGTTGTCAAGCGATTCCGCTGGCTTTTTGCGCCCCTGTAAGAGGCACCTAAGATGAGTGTTTCAAATTTTAAGAATATAAAATCAAATAGATATGATTGATTCGCCCGGAATCGCCTATGCCTGGAGGCAGGCTTGGATTTCATATAAAGCTGTTGACAAAACAGCTCGAATAATAATAAGTTAATCCGACCGAGCGCTCGTTCAATATTCATGTGGTGCCATGGAACATCATTGACTATGTAAATTCGTTGCTAAAGGAGGACTGGGTGGATTTTGACCTAAGCATTGAGCAAGAAATGATTCGAAAAGAAGTCCGCAAGTTTGCCAAGAAAGAAATTGCACCCATTGCCGCTGAATTAGATGAAAATGAAGAATTTTCATCCAGGATCACGCTGAAAATGGGAGAAATCGGTCTTTTCGGAATGATTGTTCCTGAGGCATATGGGGGACAGGGCTTGGATTATCTTTCCTACATCATTGCCGTCGAAGAAATCGCCAGGGTCGACGGATCTCAGGCAGCTACCATAGCAGCCGGCAATTCCCTGGGTATCGGTCCCCTTTACTATTTTGGCAATGATGAACAAAAGAAACGATACCTTCCCAGGCTCTGCTCTGGAGAAGCACTGTGGGGATTTGGACTGACTGAGCCAACCGCGGGATCAGATGCCGGGGGGAGCAAGACCACCGCTGTACTCGAAGGAAATGAATGGATTTTAAACGGCTCGAAAATATTTATTACCAATGCGGCCTGCGATCTTTCCCTGGGCGTAACGGTACAGGCGATAACAGGCACGAGACCCAATGGGAAACCGGAGTATTCCTGTTTTTTAGTGGAACATGGAACACCTGGATTCAAGGCTGTTCCCATGCACAGGAAATTGATGTGGCGTGCTTCCAGTACGGCAGAACTCTATTTTGATAGCGTTCGAATACCCAAGGAGAACATCCTGGGAAACAAGGGAGACGGTTTTCACCAGATGCTTCAGACCCTTGATGGCGGGCGGCTTTCCATTGCTGCCATGGGGCTTGGCGGCGCACAGGGAGCTTATGAAGCTGGTTTGAAGTATGCCAGGGAGCGCCGGCAGTTTGGCCAGCCCATCTCAAAATTCCAGGCCATTGCTTTCAAGCTGGCAGACTGTGCCATGGAGATAGAGTGTGCCAGAAATCTTTTGTACAAAGCCTGCTGGCTGAGGGATCACAAAAGATCATTTGAAAAAGAAGCTGCCATGGCCAAATTATACTGTTCCGAGGTTATGGGAAGAGTGGCCGATCATGCAGTCCAGATTCACGGCGGGTATGGGCTGATGAAGGAATATGACGTGGAAAGATTTTATCGAGATCAGAAACTTTTAGAGATCGGAGAAGGTACGTCAGAAGTGCAGCGGATTGTTATATCACGGTATATTGGATGCTAAAATAAATTTTGCAGAGCAAAATTTATGGAGCGCGGCTTCGCCGCTTTGATGACTTGGTTTTGGAACAAGCAATATAGATATATTAATACTCTATCGGAGGAATGGATGATGAGTGAAAAAGTGCTCTTAGAGGAAGAAAAAAACGGCATATTGATCCTCACACTGAATCGGCCGGCGATTATGAATTCGCTCAATTTCAAGATGCTGCATGCCTTGAAGGCGCAGATCGAAGCTGTGCGTTTCAATACGGACATTCGGGTGGTTATTATTTCCGCTGTAGGAGAGAAAGCCTTTTGTGCCGGGGCGGATTTAAAGGAGCGGGTGACGTTGTCACCGATTCAGGTGAAAGAATTCATCACCACCATCCGAAATCTGTTTACTGCCATCGAGGAACTGAACAAGCCGGTCATTGCGGCCATAAATGGCGTTGCGCTGGGAGGTGGGACCGAACTGGCTCTTGCCTGCGATATTCGTATCGCCTCTTCGAGCGCAACCATGGGTCTTACGGAAACACGGCTTGCCATTATACCCGGTGCCGGCGGGACACAGAGACTGCCAAGGCTGGTTGGAAAAGGAAAAGCCAAAGAACTCATTTTTATGGGTCAGCGTATCGATGCTGCAGAAGCGCTGAGAATCGGGCTTGTTAATCGAATTTGTCCACCTGAAGGGCTGCTGGATGAAGCTGTTGCAATGGCGGAAACCATATGCGAAGCCGGTCCCATCGCCATCGAGCAGGCCAAATATGCCATCAATTGTGGCCTGGAAACAGACCTGCACACGGGCCTGGCTATTGAATCAAATGCATACTGGATCACCATCCCCACAGAAGATCGGCTGGAGGGTCTTGCCGCCTTTCGCGAAAAGCGTAAACCGGTTTATAAAGGCAAGTAGAATTTTAGAATGACGAACTTAGAGAAATACAACTTCAATCACGAAAACACGAAATCTGGAAAACACGAAAATAATTAAAATTGAGTGTCACCTCCAAAAATAAATTGGTGATCTTCAAAAGATTATATTAATCATCTTTTTTTCGTGGTTTCGTACTTTCGTGTTTTCGTGATAAAAATTCGTTTTACCTGAAACAAGAAAGGAGTAAAAGAATGACGGAATATGATTACTGGAAAATATTTCCACGGATGCCCAGAAAAGTTACCATCGGGGACATCACTATCAGAGATGGCTTTCAGCATCTGGAAAAATTTATCTCCACACGAGCTAAGATTTTTTATGCTGAGGAACTCATTTTTGCCGGCTGCCGCAACATCGAAGTGACCAATCTTGGTAATATTTATCTGATGCCGCAGTTCAGTGATGCCGAGGAGATCCTGGCTCACTTGCGCAGCGACCGCTTCAAAAAGCGCTGTGCCAGGAAGGGTATCGATATCGATGATATTGTGATAACGGCGGTTACAATCCGCGAAGGGTCGGTGGACAAGGCCATTGAGCTGAAAAAGAAAGGCGTCGGGCCGGATCGTATTCTCATGATGGTGTCAACCGAGGAGGAACATCACTTTGCCAATTCCGGTACAACCCTGCCGGACTATTGGGCCGAAGCCGAACGCTGCATTAAAAAGTGTACCGATGCGGGCATCATGATGTGTGGAACGGTCAGCACCATCTGGGGCAGTCCCATAGCAGGCGCCACGGACATGAAGGATGCCGTTGAATTTACCAAGCGCTGGCTGGAGATCGGCGCCCACGATATCGAACATGCCGACCATGACGGGAGTGCCTCGGCTCCCGATGTATATCGCTATTTTTCGATGATTCTGGATGCTATACCCAATACCGACCTGCATCTGGCTCACTTCCACGAAACCAAACGCGTGGCATCTGCATCTATCCTGGCGGCCCTTCAGGCCGGGATTACCCAGTTCGAAGCCACCATCGGTGGCATGGGCGGGCAGCCAGCCAACTTTCTGGATGACTGCCCGGTTCCTGGAACAGGGGACTACTACTATAAGGATCCCCGCTTTGTCGGGCTGACCTGCCTGGAAGACCTACTGGTTCAGATTGACGAGATGGGCATCGAACACGGCTATGATGTAGACCGAATACTCTGGCTGGGACGCCAGATGGAAAGAACCGTGGGGCACCGCTTGCGTTCGGAAGCAGTCATTAACGGCCGGACGCTGAAGGAAGGCCATATGGAATTCGCCCGGCCTGGTTTACAAAAACGGAAGCAAAAACTGGAAGAGAACCCTGATCAAAAATTTCCTGAGGAATGGTCAGACCAAGCCGTATTGCCGGAGACATATCGTCCTTAGTGCTTCGATTCGCAATTACAGTGACATATATTTAATGTCTGGAGTATACAATCATGGCTAATTTGCTGTGCTATTCAAGAAATCGAGCCGCCAGTGTCGAGCAGATCGATGAGACCACCCTTGCCGCTACCTGCCGTCTTCAGGATTCTCTGACCGATGCCGAGGTGACTCTCCGTATTCGTCTGCCCGAGCTGGAGATCATCGATGCCAAGGGAACTTTTACGAGGTTCAGTCGGGATGAGTGCAGCGGGATCGAGAGTGCCCTGGAAAAGGTTGTGGGCGTATGCATCGGCGCCGGCATGAAAAAAATAATTCGCGGATTGGTAGGTGAAATTACAGATTGCAATGAAGTTGCAGGGCTGGTGGAGGAGTGCTGCCACGCGGTGATCCTCGCATTCACTAAGGACATGTTGGGCTTAGTCCCTGAAGAATTGGCCAAGGAGAAAGAGTTCTTTGCCAAAATGGTAAAGGAAAACATCCGGCTCTACAACAGCTGTGCCGCGTTTGCGCCAGGGAGTCCCATAGTAGAAGGAATCGATCCGCCATAACCTGCAATTAGGGTATACAGAACATGCTGAAATTTCAGAGAACCAAACTGGTCAACATCATCAACAACAACGACGGGACCCTGGCCGTCCATGGCACCCTGGACGATCATATTTACCAAATTGAAATCGATATGGTCATCGGCATCGATGACCATGCTATCCGTGCCATCGATGGCAAATGGATCCGGGCAGAAAATTCAGAATGCCGGCGGGCCATCCCTTTTCTTAAAAACGCCATCGGCATTAAGATCGACAGCGATGACTTCACTCAGCACGTCAACAAACATGTGGGGCGCAAAGCCTGCCCGCATTTCGCCAACCTGATCATCGAATGCTGCAACGCCGCTGAAGATGCCGTGGACATGCTCAAGTTCGAAGCTGCCGGAAAGGACCAGCCCGATCTGACGTTCGAGGAATACCTTGCCGGCAATGCCCCGGTTGTCCCTAAAGACAAGCCGGAAGCCCGGGTCAGCGTCCAGCCGGATAGACCGGAAAAACAAGCTACCAAAGAAAAGAAAATCCTTGAGGGCTTGAACGGATTTTGCGTGGATCTGCACATCCACACATTTCCGGCCTCTCAGTGCAGTTCATCGTCCGTCGATGAAATGTTGCAGGAAGCCGGAAGAATCGGCCTGGACGCCGTATGCATTACCGACCACAACTATGTATGGAAAACAGCCGATATCCATACGCTGAGTGAGAAACATGGCATCCTGGTGTTCAACGGAAATGAAATTACCACGGATCAGGGAGACATGCTCGTATTCGGCATGCACAAAGATGTTCAGGGCATCATCAAGCTTAAGGAGCTGAAACAGCTAGTCGACGATGCCAACGGCTTTATTATTGCTGCCCACCCCTTCAGGGGATTCCTGATATTCAACACCAACGAAATCGGGTTGACCGTCGAAAAGGCCATGCAACGCCCGGCATTGAAACAAGTGAATGCCCTTGAAATTTTGAACGGAAAAGTGACCGAGAGGGAAAATGTCTTTGCCGGTAAAGTGGCAGCCGGACTGGGCATGCCGGCTACGGGCGGCAGCGATGCCCATGACGTGGCTGGTGTCGGCAAGTATGCGACTTGCTTTGATGTGAAGATCGGGAATGAAGAGGAGCTTGTCGAAGCCTTAAAGCGCGGCAACTATACACCCTGTAAATTCCGATATAATATTGCCACCAAGGCTCAAGTCGCAAAGAATGAAAATCCTTAGAACCTTGGCGTCTTTGTGGCAATAAATGGTATTCTGGAAATCTGAGAAGTAAAGGAGAGTGCAAGATGGCAAATAAAAAAATTGACTGGGAAAAACTGATCCGGCGTATGGAGCTACTCCTTCGGC